>JBJKSK010000268.1:0-5557 GCA_046704125.1 Desulfobacterales bacterium
GCTCCCAGGGTGAGACCGGCCACCCGGTCGATTTCCTCACCCCGGGCGGTGAGCATGATCACAGGCACCTCTGTCCGGCGGCGCAATCGCCGGCAGACTTCCCAGCCGTCAATCCGGGGAAGCATCAGATCCAGAATCACCAGCACCGGCTGGTGCCGTTCAGCCAGAACCAGGGCCTGGGAGCCGTCGTTGGCCACCCTGGGGACAAAGCCTTCCCGCTCCAGGTAAAGGGCGATTAAAGCCGCGGTCTTAGGGTCGTCTTCCGCCACGAGGATGGTTTTTCCCGGGTTTTGATGCATCCGCATGTCCAATCACCAGTCTAAGGTTGCTGAAGCTCAAATGGCCGATTTCATAAGTTTGAGGCTGATCACCCCCTGGATGCCGGCTCTGGGATAGGCGGGTTGCACCCTGGAGCCGCCAAGGCGGTAACCGATGGCGGCGGTGCGCTTGGGATCGGTTCGTTTTTCGGCCCGCCGTATCGCCACTCCGGCCATAGCCCTGGCGCGCCATGTTCTGATGTTGCTCGAAATGGCTCGGCTCCTCTCGGCGGCTTGCCGGGCATCGTCTGTGCTCTGGTTTCTACCGTGGATAACCGGAACAACCGCCACACAGCCCATGCCGGTGTTATTTTGAATATAAGGTCTTGAAACTTCAACGCAAGCGCCGATGTCCCGGCTAGCCATGATTCCAAAAGTCGGAGAAAATCGCGGCCACCTCGTCGGCATCTGCTGCCTTCCGGGGCTGCCAGGCGGCGGGAAGCAATCTGCGGTACCGGGTCGTGGCATAGCGGCTGTCAATGAGCAATACGGTGCCCCGATCATCCTTTGTGCGGATGACCCGGCCGGCGGCTTGGAGCACCCGGTTGATTCCGGGGAAAAGATAGGCATAGTCAAAGCCGGCGTTTGCGCGGTCATCGAAGTACTGCCGAATCAGTTCCCGCTCCGGTCCGATCCCGGGAAGCCCCACTCCGACGATGGCGGCTCCGGTGAGCCGGTCACCCACCAGATCAATGCCCTCTCCGAAGATGCCGCCCATGACGGCAAAGCCTGCCAGAGTGGCGGTGTTATCCGCCGAAAAGCGATCGAGAAAAGACTTCCGATGGCTTTCGGTCATTTCCGGGCTCTGGACGATCGTTTCGATGCCTGGAACCATATTTACAAAGGCGTCATGGACCTGGGTCAGGTACGCATAGGAGGGGAAAAAGAGCATGAAATTACCGCATCGGCAATTGATCATGGCCGCCAGAATGGAGGCGACCTGAATGCAGGTCTCTGTCCGGTCCCGGTAGAGAGTGGAGACCCGGTGGGCCATGGCGACGCACAGGTGATCGCTGGGAAAGGGGGAGTCGAGGCAAAGTGTTTTGGCCGTCTCCAGGCAGCCTATTGCCTTTCGAAAGTAGCCGGTTGGAGCCAGGGTGGCGGAAAAAAAAACGGCGGACCGGCAGCGTCTCAGCGCCACTTTCATCTGGGGGGCCGGATCGATGCAAAACAGCTTGATCCGGAAATCTTTTCCCTGACAGGCCATGCCGGTGGCATAGGTGTCGTCGAAAACGTCGGCTACCCGCAAAAATGTTGCAGCGGTAAAGAAAAGCTGTGTGAGATCGTCTCTGAAATCAGCCGGCGCGGCGGTGGCCAGCCAGGCTTCAGTCGCTTGTACAAATTGGCTTAGGATGGGATACAGGGTTTCCGGTGCCTCTTTTAGGGTCAACTGGCCGCCGGCGGCCTCGCAGGTTTTGGCGGCTCTTAACAACCATCGGTCGATTTGCCCCAGGATTCGATGAAGCTCGGGAAGCGCATCGCCGAGCGTTTTTCGCACTTCGTCAAACGGCTTTCGGGTGATTTCGGCGGAAAACATTTCCCTGGCCCGATCCACCAGGTTGTGGGCCTCGTCGACAAGAAAACCGTAGTCATCGAAAGTCTCCTGAAAGAGCCGTCTCAGGTACACCCTCGGGTCAAAGGCATAATTGACATCCCCGATGATCATATCGGCCCACAGCGAAAGATCCAGGCTAAACTCAAACGGGCAGACCTCATGGGATTCTGCAATGCCCGATACCGCCTCCCGGGTCCAGCGGTCTGTGGCAAAAATACCGGAAAGCGCGGCTTCGATGCGGTCATAGTGGCCACGCGCCCGGGGACATTGCTCGGGGGTACACTGGCTTTGCGGATGGGGGCAGATTTTATCTTTGGCCGTTAAAGTCAGCGTCTTTAGCCGCAACCCGGCGTCTATCAGTTGGTGCACCGCCTGTTCGGCCGCCATGGCCGCGGTGGTGCGCACGGTCAGGTAGAAGATTTTGGTGATTGCTTTTTCGCCCAAGGCCTTGAGGGCCGGGAAAAGTGATGCCATGGTCTTCCCGATCCCGGTAGGGGCCTGGACAAGCAACTGGCTGCCGTCTCTGAGGCTTCGATAGACGGCCACGGCCATCTCGCGCTGTCCGGGCCGAAACGCCTCAAAGGGAAAACGCATCCCTGCCAGAGCAACGTCGCGCTGGCAACCCCAGGCGGTGATGGCATCGGCCCATCGGGAAAACCGCTCGATGAGATCATGAAAGCTGGCCTGCAGTTGCTGGAAGCTGACCTCCCGTGTGAACTCCCGGGTTTCACCGGTGTCCAACTGGGCGTAGGTCAGCTGGACATTTACGGTCTCAAGGCCGTGATCCACTGCCCAGATGAAGGCGTAGACCTTGGCCTGGGCCCAGTGCAGGGGGTTTTCGGGATGTGGATCTTCGAAAGGCTTTCGGGTGGTCTTGATTTCGTCGATGACCACCCGGTCAGGGTACTGATAGAGTCCGTCGATGCGCCCGGAGACGGTGATCTGGCATCGAGTGCTTGTTGCGGTATGGCTGACGGTGATTTCCGCGCGGTAGACATCGGGGCGGGTTCTTTGAATTTTTTGATGCAGCCGGATGGCCTCCAAGGCCTGAGAGGCCCCCGTGTACCGCAGGTCCAGGTCCCCGGCGCGAAGCACCTGCTCCACCAGGGACCGTACGGAGATTCTGATGTGTGGTTTCAAGACCCGCTATCGGGACATCCGGTCCCAGAAATCGGGACCCATGGGCTGTTTAGGCGGCGGGGGCGGGCTTGGGGCAGCTTGTGATCCCCGCAACCGGGCGATCCGATCCTCGATGGGCGGGTGGGTGGAAAAAAGCGAGGTGAAACTTCTTCCGGACAAGGGATTGGTGATAAACATGTGGGCGGTGGCCGGGCTGGCGTCCATGGGAATCTGGCGGGAATAGGTACCGAGTTTTTGCAGGGCGCTGGCCAGCCCGTCCGGACGCCCGGCAAACTGCGCGCCGGCGGCATCGGCCAGATATTCCCGGGATCGGGAAACGGCCATCTGGATGACCATGGCTGCCAGCGGCGCGATAATGGACATGGCAATCAATCCCACGGTTCCCAGGCCGCCCTCGTCGTCGTTGCTCTGGCCACCGCCGAAAAACGCCGACCACCGGGCCATGGTGGCCAAAATCATGACCGCACCCGCCATGGTGGCGGCAATCGACCCGATGAGGATGTCGCGGTGCTTTACGTGGCCCAATTCATGGCCCAGCACGCCCATGATCTCATCGCGGTTCATCAGGTTTCGCAATCCCTGGGTGACGGCCACTACGGCGTGCTCGGGGTTTCGGCCCGTGGCAAAGGCATTGGGCGATTCCTGGGGGATGACAAAGATTTTGGGCATGGGAAGCCCGGCGCGCTGGGTCAAGGTGCGCACGATGCCAAACAGTTCCGGGTCCTGTCTTTCGTTTATTTCCTGAGCCCGGTACATGGACAACACCATCTTGTCGGAAAACCAGTAGGAGAAAAAGTTCATTCCCGCCGCCAGCACCAGCGCCAGTATCATCCCCTGCTGACCGCCGAGCAAACGGCCCACAAGGACGATAAATACGGTCATGATACCAAGCAGCAGTGTGGTCTTAAGCTGATTTCCCATCTTTTTGTGCCTCCTCATTAGGCTGCAGGCAGTGTCTGGTATCCAGTAGTTGCCGCCTACAGCCTATGGCCTAAAAGCCTAATCCATTACAATCCCAAGGCTTCATTGATCAATATAATCTTGACGCGGCCCTTGGGAAAGGATTTTTCCGTGATCGTCCAAGTGTTGCAGATCCGTGCGGGGCTCTTGCACTCTTCGCAGTAGCTCGTCTTGACGCAGGGGGTCTTCATGTCCAGACGCATGGCGTTGATCGGGGCGACGTAATTTTTGATCCGGAGCATGGCCTCGTCCACATCGCTGACGATCTTGTTTCGGCCCACCATGACCACCACGTGCCTGGGGCCAAAGGTCAGTGCCCCGACCCGGTTGCCGATCATGTCGAGATTGACCAGGTTGCCGGTTTCTGTCACTGCATTGGCGCCGCAGAAAAAAAGATCGACCAACAGGGCGTTTCGCCGGCGCTCCATCAACTGCTCGGGGGCAATGCTTTTGTCGTAGGTGTCGATTACTTCTATGCCGGCCATGCCTTTAAGGGTTTCATACAATCCCGTAGCGATAAAGGTGAGTGATCCGCCCCAGGAAGCACTTTTGGCACCGGTTTTTGGAATGATTTCGTCGAGAACGATTTGTTTTGCACCGGCTTTGGAATCGGCCAGATATACCTCGAAATTATTGTCCTCCAGGGCGGTTTTGATATCGGGGAGGCGAAGCTTCCAGTAATTTTCGATGGGGTGATCCATTTTGATTTCTCCTTGCATTAGGTTGGGGTAAATGACGAGCTGATCCGATCAAGTCATGAAATAAGGCGTTGCCCTAAGAGATCCTGGAGACGCGGCGGACCCGGGATACGGGCCGAATCGGGGACAAGGGGCCACTGCGCGGCCGCTTCCGGTCTAGTGCTCGACCGGAGCGCTGAACCTGGATCCGGGCACGCTTTCTGCTGGAGCGAAACGTTTTGCAGTTGCCGGTTTCAAACATGTCGTCAAACACCTGCTGAAAACTCTTGGCTCTCGTTTTTGTCCTGTCGGTGCGCGACGGCCGTGGCATATGCTTAAAAATCGGGCCCGAGGGTTTTTGAAAAGACCGCTTGTCGAGAAATCGGCGGAGTGCTTTGAGAAAAAAACGCCATGAATACTCCGAATCCACCTGGTTTGCAGCGTTTTTTGGCACTTTTCCCTGGTGTCGGGACGGCTTCTGCTTGACTTGAAGCTGTCCCTTGACCATGGCGTAGGCCAGATTGATTTCCTTGAGCGTTTCCTCGGCATGTCTTCTCTTGTCGGCCTGGTTGGCGAATTGATCCGGATGCCACCGCCGGACCAGCTTGCGGTAAGCGTTCCGGACCTGCTCGGGCGAGGCTTCCGGCGACAGGTTCAACATGTTATAGGCGCTGCAGATGTCCATCGTAATTTTCCAATTGATCCAAACACAAATCATAGCACTCCCCTAACCGATAGTAAACCACTGATGCATACGCTCCAGCAGGGACTGAGACCCAGATCGGAATCTTTTTTGATGACAAGGTTTCAAAGCGATCCGGTTCTTGATCCCCTTTAGAAATGGTGATAGATTTTAATGATCCGGCTGGCTGTCCCACAAAGAAACCAGCAACGAGGGAGATCCGTGA
>JBJKSK010000269.1:0-2787 GCA_046704125.1 Desulfobacterales bacterium
TTTCTCATCGCTTTGGAATACCACATGCACGGCTCTTTTGGAAACGGATTGCAGCTCAGCATCAATTAGATGAAATGGCTGTTCCAGCATTTCCCGCAAGATGATGCAGGAAAACACCAGGCTGGACAAAATGCCGGCTGCCGTGATCAACAGGGCGATTTTCCGGCGAACGGTCATGGCCCTTCGTCCTTGATGATATAGCCGACCCCGCGAAGCGTTCGAATCAAAGTGCCATGGCCTGGATCTCCAAGCTTTTTCCGCAGATTTTTGACATGAACGTCCATGAAGTTGGACATGCTGAAAGGATCAAACGCATCGCCCCATACGTGCTCTGCAAGGCTGAACCGGGACACGGCCCTGTTCTTGTTGTACAGGAGAAATTCCAGTATGGAAAACTCGCGGGCGGTCAATTTCACCGGCTCTCCTGCCTTATGGACCTCGCGGCTTACGGTATCAAGCTGCAGGTCCTTGACCTGGAGCACCGAATTCGTCTGCCCGGCGGCGCGTCTGAGCAGGGCGCGGACCCGTGCCAGCAGCTCTTCCATTGAAAACGGCTTGGCCAAATAGTCATCGGCTCCCAGATCGAGTCCCTTGATCTTTTCGCCGGTGGCCACCCTGGCGGTCAGCATCAGAACCGGCGTGGCAATTCCCGTCTGCCGGATTTCACGAAGCACCGACAGTCCATCTTTTTGGGGCAGCATGATATCGAGAACGATCAGATCCACCGGGTTTTCAAACAGTTTATCCAGGGCCTCTTGTCCGTCGTGCGCGGTTTCGACCATGTAGCGCTGGTTTTCAAACGCATTCTTGAGCTGGTCCAGCAGGGTCTGCTCGTCATCCACGACTAATATCTTCATTTTTCGGGCCTATATGACATCACTTTGAAGTGGTCAGCGAGGTTTGGGCGGTGGCGCGGATAACCGATTTGGCAGGGGAAAAAATTGAGCATAGGCCCGGTGCGCAGTGGTCGATCGAGCAGCGCCGAAATCAAAGGGGTGCCTCTGTCAAAGATTCCCGGCCGGTTGCCCCGGCAGCCGGAGGCGATCGTCAATCCTTATTTTATCGCGATGGCAGAAAAATTCGCGGTTGCATCTTGCCGCATGGGCGGCTATTGCGGTGCATATTGGGTGCTCAAGCTTTTCCCGTTGACCGCCAAACCATCACCGCCTGCCTTGGCGGGAAGCTTCCATTTTTGAAAAAACGCGTCCATCGCCTGAGTCGGGCCAAAGGGCATGTGCCCGTAAAGGATGGATAACTGTCTGTCGGCCTTGGCTTTTGACGTGCCGTCAACGACCACCTTCCACAGGGCGGAGGCCAGACCCGAACGGTCGGCCCCGCCAAGGCAGTGAACCAATACAGGACGCGGGGCTGTCCGAAAAAGCCTCAACAGATCTCGAATTTGATTCGGATGAGGAGTCCTGTCGGCACTCAATTCGATATCGTAGTGCTTGACTCCCAGTTTTTGGCAGGTGGCGATTTCCGCGTCATACCATTTTTCCCCGGCGGAATTGCCTCTCAAATTGATGACTGTGCGTATGCCGAACTTTCGGATGTAGTGTTGCAGCAAGCCCGGACTCAGTTGGGCCGATCGATAGGCCTCTCCAGGGGTTATCGCATGAAAGTTTCCCTGTTCTTCCAGGTACCAAAACCGCGCTCCGGCAACGATACCTATAAAACAGACCAAGGCCACAAAGGTTTGAACGACTCTCTTTAGACGAAATTTCATGTTTACCTTTTTATTATGCTACGGCGTCAACGCGAAAATGGCCGCCAGCGTCGTCACGGTAATCGGGCGCACCCGGCTGGCCTCAGCCTGAACTATAGTCTGAGCCTTGTCAAGTCCCGGGTGCACCAGTTCATGGTACTCAAGGCACACGGGTGATCATGCCCGCGTGCGACAGAAAGGGTCATACCCGCGTCGGAATAACCCCACCTGCTCCTATACGATCCGTTTCTCGCAAGCCCGAAGTAAAACCCCTGGACTTTGCTCAACCAGAACCGAGCGTGGCTGCGTCGAAACGGTCAAAGCGGTTATCGGTCAACTCCTTAATGCGTTGGTACGGACAGCTTTTGTCCGGTATCCGTCCATCGGGCAAATTTGAATTCCGAAAATAGCAGCGGATCATGAAGAAACCATGAACGAAAGGCTATATTTTAGTTACGGATGAGGGCGAAAAGGCAAAGCGATTGAAGGTTGAATTGCCCCATGGCACATCACAGCCCCCTGGAATCCGGAGCAAAGACCAAAGGCCCGACATCGTGTTGATGTGAACGTTTTGAACCTCAACCAATTATGACTGGTATTTTCCTTTTGGCGGGTCGAATCGGAAACCGCATTTTCCTCCGGATCGGGCGATTTCCGCGATATCACGGCTGTCGATGGGAAAAACCCGGCATACCGAAGGCCGGCAGCGGCCATAGGCCAGGCACAATCCGTCGCAGGTAAGCATTGGACAGGTAAACAGCAGCGCACAGCATCGCCCGCAGCGGCGGCAGGACCCGGTGCGCTGGGTCACCTGGCGGGCTACGTATCGGGGACGGAAATGCACCAGAAAAAATCTCCTGAACTTGCCCGGAAACTCCACGGCCACCCTGGCGTGGGTACGGTATTGGGTCCAGCGGCGAAATATTCGGGAGCTAAAGTCAAAAAGATGTACACGGCCAATGGCATTGAAATCTGTCAAGCCTTTCAAAAGCACTCCTCCATTTTAAAGGCAGCGGCGGGAATCCTGAGCGCACCAAAGCCCGTCTTGACCCCCCCGTTGTCGCCATCGCTCCCCCCCAAAG
>JBJKSK010000270.1:0-5936 GCA_046704125.1 Desulfobacterales bacterium
ATCCAGGCGTCCGCCCGTGACGTTTCGAATGCCTGAAATTTTTTGGCGTACCTCGTTTCGGGCTTCGCTGGTATTGTTGATTAAAAGCAGCACCCGATCGCACAAATGCATGGCCTGTTTGCCAAGCACTCCCCAGTGCGCGGGGATGTTGAAGAAAACCAGATCGAAGGCGCGCCGCAACTGAGCCATGAGAACGGCCAGATTAGCGGCAAATTCCTGCCAATAACCTCGTTGCCGGACCGTGGGGATCACCATGACCCAAAAGCCCAGGTCGTGGCGATGCCAGGCGGTTTCCAGGGCCTTCCGGTAGGGATTGGAAAATGGAGGAAAAAGCTCCGTGTCGGGGCATGGGGTCGTGTTCATGCCGTATCGGGACAGGCATCCGGCGGCCGGTTCGGGATAAGGCTCCACGATTAAAATGCGCCGTTTTGCCTCGGTGACGATCTGGGCGGCGAGGCTGTATAGAAAATCGTTTTTTCCCAGGCGGCGGTGCGTCGCGGTCATGGCGTAAAAGACCGGAAGCGGAGTTTGCAGGGGCGGGCTGCCACCGGGGACGAAACGATGGGCGTAATGGCGGCTCAAGTACAGCCCGACGGCGGGGTAACGCTGGAGCATCCGGTGAAAATCGGCTTTGCGGAGTCTAAACAGGTGGGCATCGAGAAGAACCCGGATGGTGGCCGAGCGCTGCTGATCGGTTAAAAGCGCCATCTCTCCGAAGAAATCGCTTCGTTGCAGATGACTGACAAAAAACTCCTCCTGCCCCTTGGTCACATAGACGCCCAGGCAACCGGATTTGATGATGTACATGGAATCGCCATCATCTCCTTGCCGGAAAATCTCTTTGCCTTTTGAAGCAAAGACCGCTTCAAAGTAAAGGGCGCTGCGGCACAGTTGATCCCTGGGAATCGAGGAAAACAGCGGGACTTTTTCCAAAAAGGACTCAAGCTCCGGGTCCCTGGCGGTCAGTTTCGGGTCCATGGCGCGGTATCTGCGAAAAGGCCAAAAAAAGTCTTCGATCTCCCTTTATGGCGAAAACAAAGGAAACGGTTTCGTACCCCGTCGATACGAAAAGCTATAGCAAAAGGAGGCGATGTTTCGCAAGCCTCCTTTCGCTTTTGGGCTTGAGCTTCCGGTTTTGGAATCGGCCAAAGGTGGTGCAACCAGCAAAGGGTCAGGCCCGGGCGTCTTCGATGAGCAATTGGGTCGATTTGGCGCCGTTCCAGTGGTTCCACTGAAGACGGAAGGCGATTTTGGAAAAATGACGGCGCTCGGCGTGTTGGGCTTCGATATTGAACCAGATGGCAGGAAGGCGCCGCTGGCCGCTTGCACCTTCCTGCACCAGGGTCATGCGTCGATGGGCCTGGCCAACGGTTTTTGATCCGTGAACCGAGACATCTTCGGTTACAAACACCGGTTCGGGATTGCCGGTACCGAAGGGCTGCAAGCCCTGGATGTCATCGAGCAAACCGTCGGTGATCGCATCGAAGTTGACTTGGGTATCGATCCAGAGGGTGGGGCCAAGGATTTGATCACCGGACCAGGCTTGCACCGTGTCTTCGAAGCGCTGGGCAAAAAGCTCGATCTGCTGGTGGTGGATGCTCAACCCGGCGGCCATGGCATGGCCCCCGAAGCTTTGGAGCTGTTGGGCACAGGCACAAAGCCCCTGGTACAGGTCGAATTCCGGAATACTTCGGCCAGAACCCATGCCTATTCCGTTTCCCGTGGCAATGAGCACCACCGGTTTGTACCATATCGCGGAAATTTTGGCGGCCACGATGCCCAGTACTCCCGGGTGCCAGGTGGGATCGGAAAGTACGATGGACTTTTTTTGAAGCAGCTCCGGGTGTTGGGTCAGGTGCTGCTTGATGGCCAGAATCATCTGGCTTTCGACGGCTTGTCGCTGCTGGTTGAGCTCCTCGAGGTGCTGTGCGATTTTTTGGGCATGGTCGTTGCCCCGGGTCGTGAGCAGCTCGACGGCGCTGCGCGCGTGGTCGATTCGGCCGGCGGCATTGATCCGGGGTGCCAGGCGAAAGGCGACATCTGAAGCACCGGCGATTTCGGGGGCGATACCGCAGATGCCCATCAGGACGCGGATGCCCTCCCGCTTCCCGGTCTGAATGACCTCCAGACCGGCTTTGGTTAAAATCCGGTTATCGTCGACCAAGGGGACCATGTCGGCGATCGTTCCCAGTGCCACCAGGTCGCAGGCGGTTTTGAGATTGGGTTCTGTGCCCGGTGACCAGAACCCGTGGTCACGCAAACGGCTTCGAAGCGCCGCGATCAGGTAGAAAGCCACCCCCACCCCGGCCAGGTTGTGAAAACCGGCGTCGCAGTCTTCCCGGCAGGGGTTGACCACCGCCACGGCCTCGGGAAAGGGGGCTTTGATCTGGTGATGATCGGTGATGATGACGTCGATGCCCGATGCGGCCGCCACCGCCACCGCTTCATGGCTCGATGAACCGCAGTCCACGGTGATGATCAAGCCCATGCCTCCGGCCACGGCCACTTGCGGGATGTGAACGGATTTGAGGCCGTAGCCCTCGAGGGTGCGATGGGGAATGTAGTAGGAGACATCGGCCCCGGCTGTCTTTAGAAATTCCCAGACCAGTGCGGTGGCAGTAACGCCATCTACATCGTAGTCTCCAAAAACCAGGATGCGCTGCTCTTTGACCAGTG
Source organism: Desulfobacterales bacterium (assembly GCA_046704125.1). Lineage (GTDB taxonomy): Bacteria > Desulfobacterota > Desulfobacteria > Desulfobacterales > JBJKSK01 > JBJKSK01. Next base: position 2,677 of record JBJKSK010000270.1, read on the forward strand.
CTTGGTGAATCCGGTCGACGGCGGCATTCATGTCCCGGATGGCAAATGGGGGACGCAACCGGGAAAGCGGCGCCTGGATGCATCCGGCCGCCCCCGAGCCGATGGCTCGAGTGGCAAGAAGGGTTGCCAGCACTTGGCTGCATCCAAGACGGTGGCGGATTTCAAGGACCTGATGGGGGTCGAAAGGTTTGAGGCGCCACTGCTTTTTCATCCTCCAATTATAGACCAACATGGTTTTTCCGGCAACATTTTTCCTGCCCGGGCGAAAATGCTAAGCCGCCGCCGCGATTGAACTTGACGGGCGTGAGGCTACCTTATTAAGATGGCGCTATTGCCGATGGCCGGCGCTGCGGCGTTTTTAGGCCTGGACACGCTCGAGGGCGGAGCTGAAAGGGTCGATTTGGCTTCAAGGGCCTGTGCCGAATCTGGGCTGCCTTTGATCAAAATATCAAAAAGAGAACCATTTCCAGGAGGGGACCCGATGGACCAGCGGCCAGAACACATGGCTCCGGAACCTTCCGGGGATGAAGCCCCCGGTGATTCCGGTGTGCCCACCCCATCGGCGGCTGTCTCTCTGGGCGGGTTTACCCTGTCTCCCAATTTTTCCGTTTCCAAGGCTGACGCCTCTGCGCCAAACCCGGATTCCAGCCTGTTTCTGGATGCCGGACAAGCACTTGATCCGTTTTCCCGGCCGCTGGCCGCCCGATCCATGCATTGGTCGGTGGGATGGGCGGATTTGATGATGACCATGTTTATTTTTTTCGTGGTGATGTTCATCTACCAAAGTGCCCACCGGGAGTTTGCCCTGGGCAAGAGAACCCAAAACCCGGGCGCCCGGTCCAAAATCCAGACGGCAATGCATGAAAAACTGGCCGGTCCGATGCCTTTGCTCGATCCAAAGGAAACGTCCATGGCCTCTTTTTACCAGGTGGTCAGGCATGCGATTCAGGGCGAAAATTTGGGCACGGTGTCCTCGGTGAATCTCATCGGGAATCGCGCCGTGCGAATCATTTTACCGGGAGATCTATTTTTCGAACCGGGAAAAGCGGATCTGAAACCCGCTAGTTTTGCTTCACTTCGCAAAATCGCCGATATCCTCAAGGCTACCCCCTATATGGTGGATGTGGTTGGCCACACCGACAGTACACCGGTTCATTCCGACAAGTTTCCGACCAACTGGGAGCTTTCCGCATATCGAGCCTGCGTGGTGGTGCGGTTTTTCATCGAGGAGATGAAGCTGTCTCCGGAGCGTTTTTTTGTAAGTGCCTATTCCTACTATCAACCAGTAGCGCCAAATGATACATGGGCCCATCGAGAGGCCAACCGCCGGGTGGAGATCATGGTCCTGAATAAAAGATCCAATTCAGCGATGGGCAGTTTTCCGATTTTCCAAAATCCAAAGTAATGATGGGCTATAAACATGAGCCGCAATCCCGCGGCTTGTCAAAACAATTGAAGGTTAGGGCAAAAACGTGATCAATCCGGATGAACTGCCTCGTGAGCCTATTTCTGGAACTGGCTCCATAAAGGGAAAACCAGGGCGGTGGGCCAATGGGAGAAAGCACCTGCTGGGGCTCCTGGCCTGCCTCGCTGTCTTGGGTGCGGGATTTTTCATTCACGGCAATGCGTCAATATTTTTCAACCTGTCCGGCTTGCTGATCGTGGTTAGCGGTACTTTGGCCGCCACGTTGATCAGTTATCGGATGGAGCGGCTCAAAATCGTTTACACCGTGTTGGTCGCCTCTTATCGGAGCCGAGAGAAAAGCCCGGATGAGATCGTCGAAATTCTTGTGGACTTGTCGGTCAAAAGCAAACTCAAAGGGTTGTTGTCCCTGCAGGAAGATGAGGAGGAAACCTCCGTCATGTTTTTGCGTCACGCGCTGGGATTGCTGGTGGACGGCTACCCGAATGCCCAGATCCGGGATCTGCTCAACACGGAGATGTTTTTCTTCAAAGCAAGACGGGAGGAGACCCAGCGGGTATTGCGATCCATGGCCGAAATCTTTCCGGCCTTTGGGTTAGTGGGCAGCGTGGTGGGGCTGATCGCGATGCTGGTGGGAGTCGGGGACACGTCGGTAATCCTGGCCACCGTACCCATCGCCCTGACCTCGACGCTCTATGGCGTGATCCTGGCCTACCTTTTCTTTCTTCCCTTTGCATTGAACATCCAGGATCGAACCGACCGGGAACTGCTGCTCCAAAAAATCATTCTCGAGGGGGTGGTGGCCATCGGAAGCGATTTGCATCCCCGCATCCTGGAAAAAAAGCTGAAATCGTTTCTCACGCCCTCGGCGCGAAAGGGCAACCTCGTGTCCCTGAAACGCATCCAGGAGAAATTCAATATTCGATCCGAGGAAGCCGTCTATGAACCCGAGGGTCCGGTTCCGGCAACGATCCCGGAATCGGACGACCTCAAATCTCAGCCGTGGTGAAGCCTATCATATGGGGTTGCGCTTACTATTGATTTCTATTGATTCAAACAGCCACCAGGTTGGAGGAACGGTGATGGCAAAACTCGTGCGGGCAGTTGTGGCGTTTGGACTTTTACTGGCGATTTCCGCATGTGCCACGGTTCAGAAACAGGTTCCTTCCGCAGCCGGGCCTTACGTGGGGGTTTTGACCCAAAACGAAGCCAACGTTTCCGGTTTCCGGAATGCCGGCCGGACCGATGCCTTTGTCCACCGGAAATCCGGAGGCCACCTGGGATTTATGGACCTCTATCTGGGCATGACCTATGATCAGCTAAACGAACTGGTGAGCCAGACGCCGTGGACCTATCGGGTCAAAAGCCGCGATGGGATCCGGGAATATGCCGACAGCGACCGCTTTCAATATCGGCCAAGCAACGTGCTGGACATCGAGTCGATGTTCAAGCCAGGTCCCTGGGGAAAACTCCTGTTGAAAAAAACACAAGGCGGTCTCATCCAATTGCCCCACGGGCCGGTCACGGTGACGTTTCACGATCAACGGCTCGTGGAAATGGCGATATCCAGTCCTTTGTGCAACGCTGCCGATGAGATCAAGTCCCGTACTCAGCCGTGGGCTCAGCAGGTGTCCGATGCGTTGACGGACCGGTTTGGACCGGCCAGCCACACGTATTTGGCTGTGGCCAAGGTGTCCTTTTTAATGTTTCAGCCCGGATTTGATGTCACCCTGGCGCAATGGGACATGGGCCGTCAGCGGATTCGGCTTACCATTGGAGAAGATCGCTCCCGGTCCTTTTTTGACTGCTCCATCAAACTGCAGGATGTCAGCGGGTT
>JBJKSK010000271.1:0-5063 GCA_046704125.1 Desulfobacterales bacterium
CCCATTCATCGCCCTTTTTCTCGATGCTTTAGGTAAACAGGGCGTCAAACTCGGGAGATTTCTTCCTCACCTCGTTGAAAAACGTGTCTTCTCCCAACTCACCGAATTTTTTCAGCGTATCGTTGTAGTGTTCGACCTCGTTGATGTAATCCCCGATCTTGACTTTCTTGATCGATTGAAGAAACACATCGAAGTAGAAATCCAGGCGGGACGGAAGGCTGAGATGGCTGGGCCGATCCAGGGCCGCCAACTCGTCGAAATAGCCCACCAGGTTGTCGATGCCCCGGGCAAATTCGATCACGTAGTCCAGCCACCGTCCCTTTTCGGCCCGGAGCCTGGCGATGACCCGCTTGTCCGACAAGGCCTGGCCGGAAAAGTCGTAATCCCAGGTGTGGCGGAAAAAAACGTTGTTCTGAAAAAAGTCGATATGGGCCAGCACATGATAAAAGATCATCACGTTGAGCCAGTCGGGATTGTTGTCGTTGTAAAACGAGATGGCCGGCCGCGTGTTGATGACGGTCTCGTACGGGTTTCCCGGATACAGTTCGTATTTGCCCTTTTCCTTGAGCACCTCCACGTCGTGGACCCAGTAATCGTAAAGCGTTGGGATCATCATCCGGGGAGACAGCTCCAGCAAGTCCCGGTTGGTGACGATATATTCCAGGGTCTCTTCCTGAAAGTTCAACCCGGCGGCTTTCGCCCGCCGCTTGCATCCTTCCATGATGTCTTTGGTATGCTGGTCGATAAGTTCCATGACCGTTAGCCAGTCCTTTACTCGGAGATCAGGTGCTTGATACTTTCGATCAGCCGGGGCTCGTCGGCGCCTTCCTCCACGACATCGAGCCGCAGCAGCCGCTTTTGCTCGGTGAGAAGGCCGGATTTCTTGATGTATTTTTCCACTTCGCTGTCACTTCCGGATGCGTGCTGGGCGACGGTGATGCCCATCCGGTTGACAAAGCCCAACATCTTTTTCAGCTCCGGAATCGTCTCCCGGCCGTCGGTGTCCCAGTCATCGCCGTCGGTGCCGTGGAAAACGTATATATTATAGTCCTTGACCAGATTTTCCTTTTCCACGATCTCGTTGACCAGCCGGTAAGCCGAAACGACCTTGGTGCCTCCGGCCACTTTGGAGTTGTAATAGGTATAAAAATCCTTTACCTCCCGGGCATCGGTGTCGTGAAGGATAAACCGGGATTCCACCTGCCGGGCATACTGGAAAAGCAGCCAGCTGTAGATGAGCACGTGCTGGGAGACGACCAGTTCGGTGGCCTTGCCGATCATGGATCCCGAGTAGTCCCGGAGAAAAAAGACCATGGCCTGGGATTCGTAATCCATCTCCTTGGAAAGAATGCGGTAGATGCGATCGGCCGGAGAAATGATAAACCCGGTAGTGTCGATGTTATAAAGATCGGGCAGCTTGCCCAGGCCGATATTGGTTTCCAGAATCCGCCGCAGCGTGGCCTTCTTGTCCAGAATCTGCCCGAAGCCCTTGTTCCGGTCGGTCATATCATAGGTATAGCGGGTCAGGGACCGCTTCTTGCCCTTGTCTTTGAGGTTGGGCAGCTCAAATTTTTCCGTGAGAATCCGGCCCAGATCGTAGGCACTGGACTCCATCTCGTGAGGCCCGCCCTCCCCCTGGCCCGGACCGGCGCCACCGGGGCCTTCCTGGGGCCGAACCGGTTGTTCGCCGATCACATCACCTTCCTGCCCCTGGCCGGTACCTCCGGATTGTTCCTCGACACGCACGGCATCATGGATGAATTTTTCCTCCACGGTGGTGGGCACCACCACCACCTTGTCCTTGCCGCCTTTACCTGGCTTGATCATCCTCCCCACTCGGATCTTTCGCGGAAACCCGTCTTTTTCCCGCTGCCGGTCCTTTTCCAGCAGCTCATCGATGGAGCGGATGCTGGCGGTATGACTCACCACGGGAGGCCCCAGAGCCTGAAGCTCAAACAGGTCGAAATATCCGTAGACCGAATCGCGGCTGAGAGCCCCGTCCTGGGCGGTCATCCGGGGCAACGCCAGGCTGTGGTCATCCCCGCTGGCCTCCTCGGCCCGGTCCACGGCTGCTGGCCGCCGGCGGGAAATCGGATGGGAAGCATTTTCTTTTGAATCGTTGTCCATCGACGCGGTCCTTACCCCCGGAATTTCTTCTCCGGTTGGTGGTTATCCCCTATGGGATATTCTCAAGTCTCGTCTTCCTGGGTACAGAAATATTCGATGGTCTTCTGGGCACAGGTCCGGCAGTAGTCGAGTTTTTTGAGCATCGTGTCGATCATCCGGTCGTAGAGCTTCTGATTTTCCTCGTTGGTCCGATTGGCCAGTGCGCCGACCAGGCTGCCGGCGCCGGCGATATCGGATTTGAGCCGCACGTCGGTCACGGCCTTGACCAGCTCCAGATTGTCCATGAAATCATAGTTGGGATCCATGGAGATCTTTTGTCCGTAAATTTTTCGGATCGAAGTCCGAAACGACTCGCATTGTTCCTGGGTCTTCAAGCCCAGGCGCTCTTCCACGCTTTTGATGTAGCGCTCGTCGATCTTTAGCGCCTTGAGCTCCCCGGTCTGCGGGTCCTTGTATTTCCACATCTTGTCCGGACCCAGGTTTTCCGCATCGATACCGATGATCATGTTGACGTAATGCATCACGTCCTTGCGGATGGCAAAGGGTTCATCCATGTATGCGTTAAACATCTCGGTCATCACCCGTTCTCGGTACATGCCCTTGGCCGTCTTAAGGTCCTCAAGGTACTTGGCCCGATCGTTGGCGTCATTGACGTAATCCAGGATGATGCGCTCGATCGCCCGGAAAATATCGTAGGCAAACATGCAGCTGCCCTCATTGGTCTCACTGCTTTCGATCATCAGCTGCAGGGCACGTCCCAGGTTGCGCTGCCCCAGGCCTTTCTGGCCGAATCGCCGCACGATGTCGGGATCCTGGTTGAGCGTGTCGATCACCTCGGCCAAGGTCTTGATCGATTTTTCACCGGCCACCTCGCCGGCGGCCAGTTTCATGGTCTCAATGGGGGTGAGCTTTTCCGAGCGCGGCAGACGCGACAACACGACGGCCACCGAGGCGGCAAAATTCAAATTGGGGTCCTGGTGCAGGGTCTCCCGGGTCAGGGTGGTCCTGGCCTCGCTGCCCAGCGCATAGGCGGTGAGGTCTTTTTGCAGTTTGTAATTGGTGTTGTGGGACACATAGCAGATCCGGCATCGATCCACGATGGGGGCTTCTTCCTTTTCAGACAGAAACCGGTTAAACTCAGAATTGTTGCTGGTGGCTACGATCAGCGTGTCGATGGGCCATTTGAACCCGTCGATTTCGATGTTGCGATTCTGAATCACCCCGAGATAGACCTGAACCAGGTCTTTTTTGTTCTTGTAGATCTCGTCCACAAAATGAATTCCGCCTCCGGCCACCCGCGCCAAGGCCCCGCGGCGCAGATCAAACCGATAGGGGTTGTTGGTATCGGTGATGTGCAAGAGACGCTGGATGGATTCCTCCCCGAGAAGGTCCACCGCCGACGAGGTGATCTTGTCCTTTGCCGGATACTTGCCGGTGATGGTGCCCAGGCTTTCGGTGAGCGGAACCGGCAAAATTTCGATGTAATCGAGCCTCTGCTGGATGTCACCGCCGGAGTAAACCCGGATGTCGTTCCAGATATATCCGCTGCAGGCCCCCAGGGGACGATAGTCCTCATGGAGGACGTCTATCTCCCGGCTGGAAAATCCGATGGTTTCCTACACATACTTTCTGGTCTCGCTGGCATCGTCGAACAGGTTCATCCCCAGGATCATGGGATCCTCGTAGGTCTGGGATTCGATGACCCGGATGTGGCCGTAGCTGCCTAGCCGGTCCAGGTTGATAAACCGGAAGGTGTATTTCCGGTTGGCCTCCAGGGAAAGAAACTGCCGGTATTGGCTGCAGAGAAAGTCAATAAAAAAGGTCTTGCCGTTTCCCGGCTCTCCCACCAATACGAAGGCCATTTCCTTCGAGGATCCGCCCTCGGCGGCATCCTTGACGTAGGAGACAAAGGAATTGATTTCATCGTACATTCCGATGATGTGTTTCTTCCCGGAGCGGAAGATGCTGAAATCGTAGGTCGTTTTCCCGTTGACAACGACCTTTTCGATATCGCTTTCCAAAATCATCCGGGCCACCCCCTGGAATGCGTTCTCGAAGCAGCGTTTGCCTTCCTTGACAGCCGTCATGTGATAAACCAGCGAATTGTTTCGATCGTTTGGCATGTTACCTCCCTGTTGTGACCGCCTGGCAAAACCCGGACGCCCGCTGGAAAGGGAAAGACGCGGTGGGACACCTGATGCTGGGCCGGTGTCGGCGACGCGTCTGGCTCAACCCCCCAAAGGCCGGGGTGCTAATGGAAATGGATTCAAGTGGATAATCACACCGGGTGGCCGGGCCCCGGGTCAAGGCCGCCGCCACGGCAAAATATCCGACAATTTGGCCGGATAAGCAGGAAAAACCATGCACGGGAAAAAGATCAATTTCGGACACGCTTATCCGACGATCTATCTGGCTAGTATGATAAGAATGCCGTTTTAAAAAAGCAACATCTCTTTTGGCGGGGGCGGAAAGTCAGCCCGGGAAACCCGCGGCGGCAAAAAGGGCCTCGGATATTCCAGACTTTGGCGGCCGGCGGCTTCCGGCCTGTCCACTTCCCTGATGAAATCCCTGGAATCATGGATCGGTCCTGTTTACCTTTTTTCTGAGGCCTTCCAGCGCCCCGATCTGCTCCTGAAAGGAAACAGGCGCCCCGTCACCGACAGGTTTTTTGAAGTAAAACCCTAGTTCAGGCACTTCCCCTTTGTGACCGGCCAACTGCAGGGCGATCATCCACCGGGCCAGATCCATGGCCATGGGGGCGGCCAGAATCGAGTCTCGGCCCTGCAGGTTGACCCGAAGACTCATCGGAAGACCAAACAGCCCCTGAAAGTCGATCACGTCCCAGGCCTCCTTGGCATCCCCGCGGGGCGGATAGTAATCGATGCGCACGGTGTGCGCCGGGTGGCCGTACCGTTCACCCACCGAGTAGCCCAGCA
>JBJKSK010000272.1:0-6909 GCA_046704125.1 Desulfobacterales bacterium
GGCCACCCCCTGGCCGCCACCGACACAGGCCGTGGCGCAGCCCAGGCGCCCTGCCCTGGCCGCCAAAATCCGCGCCAGGGTCCCCACCAGACGAACGCCTGTGGCCCCCAGAGGATGGCCGATGGCAATGCTGCCGCGCATCACGTTGACGGTCTCAGGATCGATCCCAAGCTGCCGCATACTGTACAGGGCGACGATGGCAAAAGCCTCGTTGATTTCCCAATAGTCGATGGCGTCGGCGTTGAGCCCGGCGTGTCGGAGCGCTCTTTGGACGGCGGGCACCGGTCCTTTTCCCATGAGGGTGGGGTCCACTCCGGCAAAGCCGATGGAGCGAATCTTGGCCATGGGGCAAATCCCGCGCCTGGTCGCCTCCCGGGAAGACATAAGCACCATGGCCGCCGCCGCGGCATTGAGCGGCGAGGCGTTTCCCGCCGTCACCACGCCGTCTTTCCGGAAAACAGGATGCAAGGCCGCCATTTTATCTTCGGAAACATCTTCGCGAACGCTTTGGTCGTGATCCACCGTCAGCATAGATCCGTCTTGCTGCCTGGCCGTTATGGGCAGAATCTCGCCGGCGAAAAATCCATCCTTTAAGGCCTTGGCCGCCAGTTGATGGGAGCGCAGCCCCCAGCGGTCCAAGTCCTGCCTGGAAAAGCGTGTCGTGGCGCTGAGTTTTTCGGCGGTAAGGCCCATATTCATCCCTGTTTCCATGTCCCAGTGCCGGTAGCGCGCATCCCGTAAAAGCGCTTGATTGAGCGAGACCACCCCTTCGTCGAAAAGGGTTCGGCCCATGGGAACCCGGGTCATGTGCTCCATGCCGGCAGCCAGCACAATGTCGGCACAGCCGGTGGCGATCTCGGCAAAACCCACCTGAACGGCGGCCATGCCGGAGCCGCACTGCTGATCGATGAATTTGGCCGGCACGCGCTCCGAGAGATTGGAAAGAAAAACGGGGGTGCGGCCTCCGAAGGTCCACTGCTCCTTGACTCCCATGGCCGATCCGACGATGAAATCGTCGAGATGCATCGAATCGATTCCCGTTCTATCCAGCAACTCGGGGACGATGGCGGCAAGCACTTCATCGGCGCGAAGCTGATGAAACCAATCCTTGGCCGGATCACCCGGCTTTGACCGCGAATGCGGCGTCCTGAGATATCCTGCAATAACGACTTCCTGCATAAAACCCCTTGGAAACGATTTGAATAGACTACCCGATAATCCCGCACCAACGGGCGGCAAACAGCGCGTAGGTGCGAGCCACGTGCATCACACTTTGAATGTCGACCCGTTCGTTGGCGCCGTGAATGTGCTCTGCCACCGGCCCGAAACAGGTGGCCTGGCCGCGGCCGAAAAAATGAAAGGCCCGCAGGTCGGTGGTGCATGTGGAAATGTAGGAGGCCGCCGGCTGCCCGGAAAGCGCCCGGTGGCAGCCGCTTAGAAGCTCTATGGCCGGCAGGCTCCTTTTGATGGAATGCCCTTCGGAGCGGAATCCGTAAAAAGCGACCTCCGGCAGGTTTTCAGCCAGCCAGTCATCTTCTTTGGCCGCCTGTGCAATGGTCTGCCGGATTCGCCGGCATATCGCATCATACCCGGTTCCGGGAAAATAGGACATCCGGCAGTGAAACTCGGCGAGCGCCACCACCGTGGACGGCCAGTCGCCTCCTTTGATAATTCCGATATTGAGATTCAACGGGTGAGCCATGTTGCGGTAGGCCTCGGGTACCGCTTCCCGGTTCAACTCGGCCTCCAGGCGGCGCAGGGCGGCCATGATGTGGTGGCTTTTCTCGATCGCGTTGGTGCCGGCTTGGGCTTCCAGCACATGGCGCGGCGAGCCGCGCACGATCACCTTGAACCACAATACGCCGACCTGATCGGTGAGCACGGTCGGCCCGAAAGGCTCTGGGATCAGCACCGCATCGGCATCGTACCCGGCAGCCAGACAGGCCAGCGCCCCGTTTCCCGAGCACTCTTCTTCCACCACCGCTTCCAGGGTCACCGGCGCAGCCAGGCCAAAGCCGGCTTGCTCAATGGCATAAATAGCGTAAACCATGGCCGCCACGCCGGATTTCATGTCGCCCGCCCCCCGTCCATGGAGCCAGCCGTCGACAATTTTCGGGGAAAACGGATCGCTGTCCCAAAAATCGAGGGGTTCGGGACTCACTACATCCAGATGCCCGTTTAGCAGTAAGCTGCGTCCACCCTGCCCGCAGGCCGGGCAAACCGCAACCACGTTGACCTTCTCCGCAAATGGCCAGGGAACCGGAGCAAACCCCGGATGACTGGCCAGATGCGGCGGATCCATGGGGACATCCACCGGTAAAAACCCCAGATCCCGAACTCGGTCACGGAAAACCGCCATCGCTCCGGCTTCGTTTCCCAGGGTGGATGACTGGCTGACCAAGCGGCAGGTGAAATCGACGATTTCGTCTGAAAATCCGTCCACCGCCTCTATGATCTGCTTTTCTCTCCTGTCGAGTTCCACGCTATTTCCCTTCTCTGAGCCTCTTTGCGGGAAACCATCTTTTAGAAAACAGGGATCGGCGAATCCGGAACGATCAACTCGGCCCCGGTCTTATCGATGACCGTATCCACCGTGGTCTCCTCGGCGATTTCCCGAAGCAGCAGCCCCCGGGCGGTAACGTCGATTACGGCAAGTTCGGTGATGATGGTTTTCACGCAGCCCGCAACCGTCAGGGGCAGGCTGCAGTGCGTTAAGATCTTGGGTGCTCCGTCTCTGTTGGTGTGGGTCGTGGTGACCACCACCCGTCTGGCCTTTTGCGCCAGTTCCATACCCCCGCCGATGCCCGGGGCAAATTTCCCCGGAATGATCCAGTTGGCCAGATCACCGGAGGCCGAAATCTCCAAGGCGCCGAGAAAGGCGATGTCGAGCCTGCCGCCGCGCACCAGGGAAAAAGAGACCACGCTGTCAAAAAACGCCGCGCCGGGTACCACTGTCACATAGGTTCCCCCGGCATCAATGAGATTGCGGTCCTCGGTGCCGCGCACGCAGGGCGCACCCATTCCCAGGATCCCGTTTTCCGACTGGATGGCCACGGGAAACCCGGAAGGCAGAAAGGCGGGAATCAAGGTGGGAATCCCGATGCCCAGGTTGATGATCTGTCCCGGGGCAATCTCCCGGGCCGCCCGTCTGGCGATTTTAGGTTTTACTGGCATGATGAGATAAAATTCCGTATTCGGCACCTATTTCAGCCAGGGGAATCACGCAATCCACAAAGCCCCCGGGGGTATGGACGGCATCGGGATCGATTCGTCCGATATCCACCAGGGTTTCCGCCTCCGCCAGGACCCGGTTGGCCGCTGTGGCCATGGCTGGATTGAAGTTGCGGGCACTTTTGGCATAGACCAGGTTGCCGCAGCGATCGGCCACGGCCGCATGAATCAGGGCCACGTCGGCGCGAAGCGCAGGCTCCACGATCACCTCCCGGCCATCGATGGCCACAGTCTGCTTATGTTGTCGAAGGATCGTATCGATGCCGATGTCGGTCAAAATGCCGGCCAGTCCGGCGCCGCCGGCGCGGATCTTCTCGGCGAGAATACCCTGCGGATAAAACTCCACGGCGATCTCACCGCGATTCATCATGGCGATGACCGTCTGGTTGAGTCCCAGATGAGAGGTGATCAGCCGTCGGACCAGGCCGGCCTCGATGAGCCGCGAGACTCCCATGTGGTCTTCGTTGGCTTCATTTTTGATCAATGTCAGGTCTTTGCAGCCGCGCCGAAGCAGTTCCTTGACGAGGGCAAAGGGGGTGCCCGGAACCCCGAAGCCGCCGACCATGATCGTGTCTCCGGCCTTGACACAGTCCAGTGCGGCTTCAATGGCGGTGGTCTTGTCGATCATGCCACCCCCCCGCTTTTACCGCGACAGGCGTTTTCGCCAGCCGGACTCGACCTGAGTTTTTCCTCGGTGCGGTTCAGGGCCCGGTCAAGCCGCTCGATCAGGGTGGCGCACTGAGCCTTGTTGATGATCAGCGGCGGTGCCACCAGGACATGATCGCCTTCCAGCCCCTTGATGGAGCGGCGGGGATAGATGATCAAGCCCTGCTCGTAGGCCTCGTCAGCGAGCAGCTGCGCCACATTGGCCGCGGCGGGAAACGGTTTTCGCGTGTCTGGCTGCGCCACCAGTTCCAAGCCCAGCAGCAACCCCTTTCCCCGAACGTCTCCGATCATGGGATGTCTTTGGGCCAGATCGCGCAGATCCTCTTTTAGATGCTGGCCCACCCGGGCGGCGTTTTCCGGAAGATTCTCTTCCAGGATGATGTTGAACACTTCCAGGCCCACGGCACAGGCCATGGGGTTTCCCGCGTAGGTATGCCCATGGGCGAACCCGCCCCTTGCCAGCACCTCCTCCACGATAGCGGATCGGGCCATGATGGCCCCCAAGGGGTAGTATCCCGAGGCCATTCCCTTGGACAAGGCCACGATGTCGGCCTGAATCCCCCAGTGTTGATAGGCAAAGAGTTTTCCCGTGCGGCCAAATCCGGTCATGACCTCGTCGAGAATCAGCATCATGCCATATTTCTGGCAGATCTCCTGGATCACCGCAAAATAGCCGTCAGGGGGCACCACCCCGCCGGTGCTGGCCCCGCCCACCGGTTCGGCGATAAACGCCGCGACATTCTCCGGCCCCTGTTCCCTTACCACCCGCTCCAGGTCCCGGGCGCAGGCCAGATCACAACCCGGGTACGTCGCGGCAAAGGCGCACCGGTAGCAGTTGGGGGCGGAAATCTTTGGGTAGGCCTGAAGCATCGGGCGAAAGGGAATTTCCAGCGGTGAATAGGCGGTCAGGGCCAAAGCGCCCATGGTGCATCCGTGATACGACGGCTCCCGGCTGATAAACAGATGCCGGCTTCCCTGTCCCTTGGCGTAAAAATATTGACGGCACAGCTTCATGGCCGATTCCACGGCCTCCGAGCCTCCCGAAACGTAGAACACCCGGTTTAAATGCGGCGCCGAGTGCTCTACGAGTTTGGCGGCCAGATCCACCGCCGGCCGACTTTCGAAATGCAACCGGTAGGCAAAAAAAGTGCAGCGGGCCTGCGCGGTGATGGCCGCCTCGATGCGGGAGTTTCCATAACCGATGTTGCTGATGATCGCCCCGGAACAGCCGTCGATGTATTCCTTGCCGGTGTGGTCCCAAAGAAAAATGCCATGCGCCCGCTCGACAAAGGGGAGTGACTTGCGGCTTTGGTAGAACAGGTGGTTTTGTTGGGTGTTGGTCATGAGCGTTTTCTCCGGGGCGCGACGGCCCCGGCCTCGGGCGAAACAGATGAAATGGTCTTTGGCTGAGACACAGAGGCGATGGCCTTTAGCCGGGTAAAGCCGTATTCCGACAGCTTCAGCGCCGCCTCCCGAACCATATCCGATTCGATTCTTACCCGCACCACAGCCGGATAAGAGGCTTTGAGCAGTTCATAGTCCACCGGATCAATTCCCAATGCGGCCAGGGCGGAAAGCGCCCGATTCAGGCTGGCTTCACCTGTACCTTCCTGAAACAGAATCACACCGGATCGCGGGTCCGGCTCGATCTGTCGGGCAAAGACGTCGAAAGTGCTCACAGCCCAGGTCCTTCCCCATGAGGGTAGTCCAGATCCGGCTTATCGGCCCTGTTTCAAACTCTGCGAAAAATAGACGTTGATTCTGGGTTTATGTGGTTAGACGATACAGGGTGAAGCAAGAGCCATGCCACGGCATGTTTTTCTGCATGGATTCCGGTTATCGAGGGCAAACAAGAGGTTTCTGGTGAATCGAGGGTTTACCATCCGGAGACAGGTCGTTGCATTATTGCAACACTCCTGGAGCTGCTGCTGCAACAATATTTTTATGTATTTTCAGATATCTATGATCAGTGATGATCTTATGCACCATGGTGCAAATTTTCAACAGCTGAAATTTTCAGCCGCTGTATCTTTCGGGACAGGGTGGAATGATCCACCCCGAGCAGCCTGGCCGCTTCCCGCTGGGACTGTGTTTCCTTGAGTGCCCGACCAATCACCCGACGCTCCACGGCCTGGATTGCGGTCTTGAGATGCCAGGAGTCCTCGGTAAAGTCGCAGACACTCTGCACCCCGGCGGCTTGAACCGCGTCGGGCAGGTGTTCCGGCCCGATGGCTTCTCCAGGGGAAAGCACCACCAGTCGTTCCACCAGGTTTTGAAGCTCTCGGACGTTTCCCGGAAACCGGTGGCGGCACAATGCATCCACCACCGACGGCAGCAGCGTTTTTTTCATGCGATACTTTTCATTGAAGCGGTTCAGGAACAGATGAACCAGCGGCGGAATGTCGTCGATCCGCTCGCGCAGCGGTGGAATCCCGATCGGCACCACGTTGAGCCGGAAAAACAGATCGCGGCGGAAACCGCCCTCGGAGACCATCGTCCCCAGATCCCGATGCGTAGCGGCGATGATCCGAACGTCGATTTTTCTGGGGACGGTGGCTCCCACCCGGGTCACCTCGTTGCTTTCCAGAAACCTCAGCAGCTTCACTTGCACATTGAGGGGCAGCTCCCCCACTTCGTCGAGAAACAGGGTCCCGGAATCGGCCAGCTCGAAATATCCGGGCTTGCCATCAGCCCGTGCCCCGGTGAAAGCCCCCGTTGCATAACCAAACAGTTCGGCTTCGATAAGCGATTCGGGAATCGCACCGCAGTTGATGCGAATCAAAGATCCCTTCTGCCTGGATGAAGCTTCATGAATCATCTCGGCCACCAGCCCCTTGCCCACTCCGGATTCCCCGCTGAGCAATATGCTGGAGTCGACCTCGGCCACCCGCATGGCCGTTTCCACCACCTTCCGCATGGCCGGGCTTCTCACCACGAAATCCCGGTCGCCTTGCTGCATCCGGTGCATCTGGTCCAGTTTGTTGCGATAGTGATGCGTCAAGGCCCGGGAGG
>JBJKSK010000273.1:0-10212 GCA_046704125.1 Desulfobacterales bacterium
GTGACAGGTCTGGATGGCGAGCAGCGAGTACGAATGCATGCAGTGACTCGTCATGGTGATCTGCGCCCGGTCGGGGAAAATATAATCCGGGACGTTTCGAAACCGTTTGATGAAGCTGAATATGTAGTCCCAGCGCCCGCAGTTGAGTCCCGCGGCGTGATCGCGGAGTTCGTGGAGGATTTCTTCCATTTGAAAGGCGGCTAGAATCGTCTCAATAAGCACGGTGGCCTTGATGGTACCCACCGGAATGCCCAGCATTTGCTGGGCGCTGACAAAGATGTCGTTCCACAGGCGGGCCTCATGGTGGTGTTCCATTTTCGGCAGATAGAAATAGGGCCCGGTTGCCTGTGCCATGAGAGCACGCGCGTTGTGGAAAAAATACAGACCGAAGTCGAAAATGCTCCCGGAAATGGGCTTGCCATCCACGGTCACGTGCTTTTCGACCAGATGCCAGCCGCGCGGGCGCACCATCAAGGTGGCAGTTTTGTCCGACAGGTGATAACTTTTTCCTTCGGGGCTGAAAAACTCGATGGTTCCGGCCACCGCGTCCCGGAGGTTGATTTGTCCCTGGATGGTGGCACTCCAAGTGGGGGCGTGGGAATCTTCGAAGTCGGCCATATACCCCGAGGCTCCGGAATTCAGCGCGTTGATGACCATCTTACGGTCCACCGGGCCGGTGATCTCAACCCGTCGATCCCAAAGATCGGCAGGAACGGCTGCGATGCGCCAGTCGCCTTCGCGAATAGCCCGGGTTTCGGGCAGAAAGTCGGGCAGTTTACCGCTGTCGATGGCCCTTTGGACGTCCTGGCGATTTTTAAGAATCTCGCGTCTTCGGGGTTCGAACTCGCGAGCCAGGGCGGCGACGAAAATCAGCGCTTGTGGCGTGAGGATTTGAGCAAATTCAGGGCTGACTGGAGCGGTGATATCGACTCCGTTGGCTGATGTATTGTGGTTCATGGCAACCTCCTTTGCGGTAAACGAAAAAACTCCACAGCCGCTATAGCGGTGGGTCAGGCCTTAGCCGGTGCTTGGCGTGGTAGGGCAAAATGTAGGGCATTTGGCCGGCGCGAATGGCTTTTTGCGCGCTTTTCCAGAATTGTGGGGTGAACAGGTCTCCGTGATGAGCGATATAGACCTGCTTCAGCCGGGAAGAAAGACCCATAAAGTTCACGAATTCTTCCGGGAAAACGTCG
Source organism: Desulfobacterales bacterium (assembly GCA_046704125.1). Taxonomy (GTDB): domain Bacteria; phylum Desulfobacterota; class Desulfobacteria; order Desulfobacterales; family JBJKSK01; genus JBJKSK01. The sequence goes on from JBJKSK010000273.1 coordinate 1,194, forward strand.
TTTTCGCCGACAAAAAACCAAGGCTCGGAAGCCATTTCATCCAAATCGGACCGGGGCTCAGGCAGGGACCTGAAGTTGCAGTCCGTCAAAGGGCTCAGTTCGTCGTAATCGTAAAAGACCACCCGTCCATGGCGGGTCACCCCGAAGTTTTTCAGCAGCATATCGCCTGGAAATATATTGCTGCTGGCCAAGTCTTTGATGGCATGGCCCAGATCGATCACCGCCGCTTCAGCCGCCTGGGCATCAGCGGTTTTCAGGTAAAGATCCAGGGGGGTGACGCGCCGCTCCACGTAGGCGTGGGCGATGTCCACCTGTCCGTTTTCCAGCCGCACCGTCTGGGAGGCTTCCCGCAACAGTTCATCGAGTAAATCATCGGAAAAGCAGCACCGATCCAGAGACAGGTGCTCGAAACTCTGGGCTTCGATGAGGCGACCGACCCGGGCGTGTTTAAACACAAAATCATACTGGGCGATGACACCCTGGCGGGTGGTGGTTTTCGGGTTTCTAAAGTGATCCCGGATCAGTTTCACCACCAAATTTCGGTTAGGCATGTCAAAAACGATCATGACCATGCCAGGCACCCCCGGGGTGATTTGAAACCGATCCGGCTGGCACTGAGCCGTATATCGAATCCAATCTCTATAAAATTCGGTCTTTCCATGATTGTAGTGGCCGAGGGCGGAACAGATTTCCGCGCTCGGCTTGGAAGGCAGTATGGATTTTAGAAAATCCACCATGGGCTGAAACCGCTTGATCTTTACATGAAAGGCGGACCGGGTAAAGGAAAACAGGATACTGACACTGGCCTCGTCGACCAGAAACGCGTCGATCTCAATTCCTCCGGGCGGGTGCAGCAGCGCCAACACTACAGGACAGACCTGGATTCCGTTCGTGAGCCGTCCGATCAGAAACGCGGACTGCTGGCGGTAAAAAACAGGGGCCAGCATCTCAAGCCGAAGATTTTCAGGCGAAAGCGGCATAGCATCGATGCGTGCGGTGAGAATTTCACGGATACGGCAGACAACCTCCTGAGGATGTGGCTCGCTGATTTTCAAACCGTAATCGGAAATCACTCGCTGCAGAGCCTGATCCGGGTCGTTTTGCACCTGATACGTCCTGCATGGGCAATCGGCCGGGGGGGAGGAAACGGCGGGCACATCAAAATCGGTCCCCACGAACTCGATTCGCGGGTCAATTCCCACCGTGTGAAAAATGCGGCGGGTAACGGAATTGAAGAAGGTCTTGGCAAGCTCCTGGTTTTGGCAGGTTTTCAGCGATTGTGCATAAATGGTCTTGACCATGGCCCAGACCCGCTTGTCCTGGATGCTGGATCGCAGCCGCTTTTGAATGACGCTTTCGGTATGATTTATAATATTTGGATACAAATCAAGGCGTTGAGTCGTATCCGCGCGCAATCCAAGCCAATCCCGGGACAAAAACCGCTGCTGCGCGGCTTGGGTGATTTCGTCAAATCGCGCCAGATAGGCCCCAAAGGCCTCATGAATACTGGCGGCACAAGAACTGGCGGCTTGTGAATACATGATTCCAAGGGTCTCATAGTTGATGAAAAATACAGTGGTTGCATCTACCATAGCCGAAGACTGGACGATAGAATATCGGAATCGCTTCACGAACATCGACCCGATTCACATTCCCCCAGCACCGGTATGTTTGTGGAGGCGGCATCGGCCGCCTCACGGTTGGCTTGATTGATCGCCAGGCACTTTCCGTCGAAGCGATCTATATTCTTTTCAATGTAGTGACGCAGTTGGTGGCGGCTGATCCCCCGACATTGAAAACAACGGCAATCTCGGGTAGCTTGTGGGCCGGTGCCAGTCCGATGGGCTCTCCGACCAGTTGTTTGTAGGCCAAGGCATGCATCGAACAGCCAGTGGCACCGACCGGGTGTCCTTTGGACTTAAGTCCCCCGGACAGGTTTACCGGACATCGATCATCGGCGGTAAATCGACCCTCTAGATAGTCCCATCCCGCCCGTCCATCTTGGGAAAGGCCCAGCGCTTCCGTGGTAAGGATCTGGTTGATGGAAAAGCAATCATGGACTTCGGCCAGATCGACGTCATCGATGTTGATTTTGGCCTCATCAAAGGATTTTTTGACCGCCAGTTTGCCCGCAATCAGCTCGTGCATGTTGGGTCGAACGCTCTCCGCAAGCCGTTCCGTCGTCATCCCAATTCCTGCGATTTCCACGACCCTTTGGCTGATGGCCTTGGCCTCTGTGGTAGGGGCCAGAACCAGGGCGGCAGCTCCGTCTGATATCAGCGAACAGTCATGGAGCCGCAAGGGGGCGGCGATGACCGGATTGCTGCCTTTTCCGGTTTCCGGAAGCGCCAGGATGGCCTCTGGCGTGAACAACTTGAGCCGATCCGCCGGTCCTCCTTTGCAAAAGTGGGCCAGGGGATTTTCTATCCCGTTGCGATACGACAGCGCTGAGACGGCTGCAAACATTTTACGAATTTCTTCCAGAGGGTATTTATTGTGGGCCATGTAGCCCTTGGCGTATTCGGCAAAAAGCCCCGGAAATGTCATCCCCCTGGCGCCTTCCTCTGGCCAAAAGGAAGAACATGCCAGGGTATGGGTGACTTCGGCAGTGGGCAGCAGGCTCATCTTTTCCGCCCCGATTACCAGAACGCGGCGGAATCGGCCCGACTCGATGCCGAATAAGGCATTGTAGAGCGCCACCGAAGAGGAAGCACAAGCGCCTTCGGTGCGCGTGGTTGGAATGAATCGGAGAAATTCCGGAGCGACTTCCAGACCTAATGGCCCCACATGTTCCTGGTTGATAAATCGGGACGGAGAACAGGAGCCAATCCAGATGCCGTCGATGTCCGACGGTTGCAGGCCGGCGTCTGCAATGGCGCCTTTGCCGGCTTCTACGATCAGGTCGTAAAACGATTTGGTATCCTGAACCTCGCCTGTTTCCCGGTTTTTTTCGACAAACGCCCCGAACTTGGTGTTGTAAGCGCCTATGATGCTGACACGGCTCATGATCTTATCTCCTATTATCCTTTGGAACCCAACCGAAGCCCGCCGTGGATAAAATAGACATCGCCGGTAAGAGCTTCATTGCGGTAAATCTCGCATACCAAGGAAGCGATTTCCTCCGGTTCGATCAACCGGCCGATGGGGACATTGTCCAAGATACGGGAAAGGGCTTTCTGGTTCATCCCCGCCAAAATCGGTGTGGCCACATAACCAGGAGCGACGGCTGCACAGCGGATGCGATCCGCGATGCCTCTCCTGAAAAATTCGGCAGTAATTACTTTTGGCATGACCGAAATCGCGGCTTTGGTTGACGAATAATTGAGTTGGCCGGCAGTGCCCAGCGATCCTGTGGAAGAAATCAGACAGATCAATCCCTTATCGCCGTTGTTAATCATCTGCTCGGCGCATTCGCGCACAGTGAGAAACACCCCGGTCAAATTCACGTCGATGACCGAGCGGAACTGATCCAGGGTCATTTTGGAAGTCACCTTGCCGGTTTGCCGGTCAGGAGAAAGCATCAAGCTGTCTTTGATGATGCCTGCAAACGGCGCCACCAGATTGATTCTGCCAAAAACACTCATGGCCGTTTCTGCCAGCTTATGACTGTCGGCTTCGCTGGTCACATCGCACACCAGGGTCTGAGCCGAATTGCCGATTGCCGTTTTGGCCTTTTCCAGCGCCGGTTTCGACACATCGGCCAAAAGGACCTTGCCGCCTTCTTTTACCCAGTATTTGGCCAATGCATAGCCGATTCCGCTGCCTCCACCGGTTATCACCGCCACTGAATCTTTGATTTCAAGCATAAGGTCCTCCTTATTCGGTAAGGTAATTTAAGGCATTTTTTTGATATTGGCAATTCTTGGGCCGCTTGCAAATCAACCTTTTTCAAGTGTTGTGAGGGGCGTTATCCGAGTATCATTCGATATCATTATATTCAAATTTGTGCATTTTTTATAGTCTCGAAAAGACCGGATGGAATTTCAGGAGAGGAGAAATCCGACATGTTCTATTGAATCTGGTACGGCTACATGTATACTGATCTGATACACCTCTTAGCTTGTTTGGATAGCGGGGCTGCCTCAAGAGCTGATTACTTATTTTTTTAGACAGCGCTGCATCTGCTCCCGTTCCCGTATGAGCTCCTGGATCAGCTTGGAAAGGGGCCACGTTTCAGACGTCGGAGTCAGGGTCGCCCATAGAGCCTGCTGCATCCCTGCTTTTTTGCAAACTAGCATTAACTCGTGAAGCTCTTTTTCTGTTACACCTGCCATTATAATCGCTCGGGGCAAAGCCGTAGCGATATCTTTGCCAGTACCGGGCAGACGGGCAAACAGCTCTTTCAGCGGTGTAAATCCATCGGCTTCATTGGCCCAGATCAGTCCCACATTCTTTATTCCGGCCAATTCAAGAACGACGGCAAACTTTGCTTGAGCATCAGGGGCAAAGCCGCATAGCAGCAACTTGCGCGGACCGTAAAGGACCTTGGTGGTTTTCGAAACCTTTTCGAATGTACTTGTTGTCATCTTCGCCTCGTTGGAAAGCGGAATCAGATCCCGGTTCCGGGGCCGACTTCCAGCTTTCTGATTCAGTCTTTTTTATGAAACGCCAAACCGACCCAGTCCTGCTCTTTCCGTTGCCATACCGGAAACAACGCAAGCGATATTCCGGACTCCCGCATGGCGGAGGCCTCTTCCTCGCGGAGTCCCGATACCACTAGGAAGGCTCCGGGTTTCATTCTGTCTACAAAGAGCGGGAGCAGGCGGGCCAATGTCGGAGAACGGAGATTGGCCGTGATCAGGTCGAAGGCGTTGCAGATCAACTCCAGCGGTTGATCGGTAACATGGATGCGGCCGGAAAGACCGTTGGCCGCTGCATTGGATTTGGCTTCGGCCAGGGCGCATGGGTCGATATCGATGGCCATGGCCTGATCGATTCCCATGCAAACGCTTACCATGGCCAGCACTCCGGTCCCGGTTCCAACATCCAGCGCCTCGCTTTGTGCGGGCCATGCGCCTTTTTGATCAGTGCAAAATTCGATGGCTTGAACCGACAGTATGGTGGTGGGGTGATCCCCCCCGCCGAACGCGGCTCCTGGCGTCATGTTGATGACCATGTCGCCGGGCTCCGATGGCCCTGTCACCCAGGGAGGCGTGATAGTCACTCGCCGGGAGATACGCACCGGGCAGTCCCACCCCCGTTGTACATACGAGCAACCGTGGTGATAAGCATAAGCCAGTTGCCCGGTCTCGACCAGTTCGGCGACCGCATGACGGATCCGGCGGCGGTTCGCGTCGAGGCATTTCATTTGAAGCAGGTCCTGTATTCGAAGGCCTTGAGCGCCGGAGAGAACGGCCGTCAAAACCGCTTCGCGAAGATCGCTGGCCATTTTTTCCTCGGAAGGCGATCCGTGATCAATCAAAAAGCTTCGCATCCGTTGCTTCCCGATCCAGCAAATTTTTGTACCAGCAGCTGAATTCGAACATGCCACGAAACCGATCCTCTCTGTTGACGATGCCCAAAGCAATTTCCAGCACGCCTCGGCCATAGGCGTTGTTGTATGCCTCCTGGGGGCGGGTCTGGAGAAATTCTCGGACCAGCCCCTGGCTGGTCCGCTGGGTGGGATCCTTGCGTATATCGATGGGGTCTTTGGGCTCTAGGAAGGGATCCCAGGAATCATAGCCTTTTTTCAGGATGTGCTTCTGATTTCTGGGTCCCATCGCGTTGAATTCCGCTTTTTTACGTTCTTCGCGCTGCGCTTTAAGATCCGGCTCGATCATGATTTTTTATGTCACCTTTCCACCTTCGGTTCGGGTTCGGGTTCCGCCAGCCCCAGGTAAACGTCGTCATAATCGGTTAAAAGCGCCATTGAAAGCGGAACCAGCAGGTCAGCCAGTTTCACGTAGGGAGTTTTGAGATCTGCGACCAGTTGCGCCGAGATTTCCTGCAGCTTGGAAAAAAGTGCATCCATGTTTGCCGTCGGGTAGGATTCTCCCTGGTTGAAGCCTGAAAGACCGCAGGTGTGGCCTTTGCCGGCAGAAGCCGTAGGAATGCCGTATAGCCGGCAGGTAATGGGGCGAAGCTCGTACATATCACATTGGTCCGCATCGTTGAGAAGCGGACAGCGTACCCGCTGTTTTGCCATAAGGTCCAGAATCTGCGATTCGTCTTTTCCGGATTCGAGTGCCTTGTAGGCCTCGCGCTTGATCTTGTGTATGGTTCGATCCGCTCGGTTGGCCGCCTCCAGCTTATCGGTGCGTCTCTGGTTCTCAAAACGCTTCTTGAACTGATCGTTGATATACAGGGCTTCAATGAAAGTCAAATCAAACAGCGCGTGGCAGCAGTCGGCGCATTTGACCCTGCATGTCACCAAATGCGGATATGTTGTTTGCACCTTGGCAAAGATGGCATCAACTGCCTTCACCAGGGATTCGTATTTCTCGAAATACGGTCTTAGATCTAAATCCATCGAATGCTCCTCTTTTGAAGCGATAAACCACTTAGTTCCTTAAAATGGGTTACACCGATTGGAATGTCAAATATTCAAGGCCATGACGCTGCCAGTTGCGTCCGTAAAATAAATGTTTCACGTGAAACATTTATTTGCCAATGCAGAACCGGCTGAAAATGGCATCCAGGATAACGTCTTTGGCGGCGATTCCTAAAATCTGGTCCAACGCATCTTTGGCTTCCCGCAAATCAATCACGGCAAGTTCCAGGGCGTTTTGGACCGAAAGGATCTTATGGGATTGCAAAACCGCAGCCAAACACCGGTCAAGCAACTGGTGATGGCGAACGTTGGGAACAATCATCTGATTGGGGTCTACGGGATGAGTCCCCATAACCATATTAAAAATCAAGGTCTTCAACGCGTCAATGCCTATATCAAAGCGCGCGGAGATGAAAACGTGGGGAATGTCAGCCCAGTCGTCCGGAATGGTGAGGCCAGGCGGTGAGCCCAGAAGGTCAACCTTGTTGATCACCACCAGGGACGGCTGGCCTTCCACCGTTTTCCAAATCTGAAAATCTTCCGCGTTAATTCCTCCGGCACCATCGACGATAAACAAGACCAGGTCGGCCGTGGCTAACAGCTGGCGTGTCCGCGCCATTCCCTCGTGTTCTACAGGATCTTGGGTCGCACGCAGCCCGGCGGTGTCGATGAGGACAACGGCCACTCCGCCGATTTCAATCGCCTCTTCGATGGCGTCTCGCGTAGTGCCCGGGTGCGGCGTGACAATCACCCGATCCTTTTTCAAAAATCGATTCATCAGACTGGATTTTCCGACATTGGGCTTTCCGGCAATCACCAGCCGGATGCCTTCCCGAAAGAGATGCCCAGCGTGATACTGCGCCACGAGCGATTGCAGTGGTGATATGACTTTTTCTTGGATCTGCTTTTGAATTCCTGCTCCCGCGAACCCTTCGTCGATTTCATCCGAAAAATCAATGGCCGCTTCGATATCAGCCATGACGGCAACAATTTGTTGGCGGATGGCGAGAATTTCATCTTTCATCCTTCCTTGAATGTGCACCACGGCAGCGGCCAAGGCGCTTTTTGTCTCAGCATGGATAATATCGGCAACGGCCTCGGCCTGGGTCAGGTCGATACGGCCGTTTAGGAAGGCTCGCTTGGTAAATTCTCCGGGTGGGGCAAGATCAACGCCACAGGACAAAACCAGTTCGAGAATCTGCTGCATCGCCACGGGTCCGCCGTGGCCGTGAATTTCAACGACATCTTCACGGGTGTAGGATCGCGGCGCACGCATGTAGACGAGAAGCACCTCGTCGATCATGCGATCACAGGATGGATCCAGAATGTGCCCGTAATAAATCCGATGGGATAAAATCGATTCGGCAGCCTCGCCGCGATGCCGAAAGAGCCTTTTAGCGGTATTAAGAGCACTGGACCCGGATATGCGGACGATACCGATGCCACCACGGCCAATCGGTGTGGCAATGGCGGCGATGGTGTTAGTGTTCATACGGAAATCACCGGCTGTTGCCGGTTTTGGTTTTATGAGCTTGCTTTTTGGGAAAGATGACTAATTTCCGGAAAAGGCCTTCACCGACGCTCTGGGTTCTCACCTTCCGATTGTCTTTCAGGGCCAAATGCACAATGCGCCGATCATGCGCGTTCATGTGCCCAGCGGTGACTGGCTTTCCCGTACGCTCCACTTTTTCAGCCAAACGAGCCGCCATGCGGTTCAAACGGCTTTCCCGGTTTTTGAGATATCCTTCGATATCGATCTGAACGCGAACGCGCTTCTGGTCATGTTTATTGACCGCTTTTTCGACGATGTACTGAATCGCTTCCAGAGTCTGCCCCCCCTTTCCGATGAGCACCGATGCGCCTTCGCCTGCCACATGATAAAACGCCTGGTGACGGCTGATGGTGACGGTGACTGCGGCCTGGTCGGATATGGAGGCGACAATTTTCCGAAGCAGCGTCAGTCCCACTTCGACAGCTGCCTCAGAAATAGGTGGATCTTCTGCCGCAGATTCGCCAAATGTCTCATCCACCAAAGTCTTGGCATGGGCTTTGGGTCGCTTCAAATTTGCAGAATCGAGATTTCCTTCACCAACCGCACCGGATTTCCGATTTCTGGAAAAGGGTTTGGTCGCTGAAACCACCTGTATCCGCGCTTTTTTTAGCCCCATCCACCCGAAAATGCCGCTAGAACCATAGGAAATGATGTCGTATTTTAGTTTATCGCTTGAAATGCTAAGTTCGTCAGAGGCCATCTTTACAGCCTTTTCAACAGTCTTGGCTTCAAATACTGGACCCGTTGACATGAAAAAACCTCCGTCTTTAAGCATATTTCTTCTGAACATAATACTGTTGCGCGATGGAGAGAATATTGTTTACCAACCAGTAGAGCACGAGACCGGAAGAAAAATTGATGAAAATCACCGTAAACACCAACGGCATGAACATCATCAGTTTGGCTTGAGTGGGATCTCCCCCTGGAGCCGGCGACATCTTCTGTTGAAGAAACATGGTCGCCCCCATGATGATGGT
>JBJKSK010000274.1:0-5074 GCA_046704125.1 Desulfobacterales bacterium
TTTGTGGGTAATAAAAAGGATCTGTGCGGGAGGGTGCTGGGTAACCGGCGTTCCTACCGCGAGAAAGGTTAACCCTACAGTTCCTGTCGGGAGGACTACCCTCCCAACCGGTCTTCCTCGGCAGCACCGTTCCAGTTCACCGCTTGATGAAGCTATCGAATGTCCTGATAATCCAACGTCGCCGGCTTTTTGCGCACCACTTCAGAGGCAAAGTTGATGACGTAGTGCACAGCAGTCGTCATCGTCCCTTCTGCTTTCAATCGGCGGGCGGATGTATTCATTACCAGCTTCATGTCGAAGAACACCCGCCCCCTGTTATATAAGCGCCGGGCAATATTGGTGTCCTCACCGTAGAATGAAAGAGACGTATCAAACCCGCCTATATCCAATAGGGCTGCTTTCCTGGCGGCAAAGTTGCCTCCGACAGCCATGTATCTGGTAAACCAATAGGTCGGTTTGGCCAGGATGTGCCAATACAGTTGCACAAACAGGCTCTTTATTCCAGGCAGATCATAATAGCGATAGGGGCCACTGATACAGACGAGGTCATCGATTGTCTGATAAGCATCCAATACCCTCCCTACCCATCCGGTCGGCATATGCGTATCGGCATCGATGTAAGCCAGGATCTCTCCCGAAGCTACTTCCAAACTTCGCTGGCGGGCACAGGTCAGTCCTTTATTCGGCTCATGAACGACGCGCACCCCTTCAAACGCCTCGGCAATCTCTGCGGTTCGATCGGTACTGGCATTATCGATGACGATGATTTCAAATGGACCTCGCCTCGCCTGGGCGGCCAACTCTGCGCAGGCGTGGGTTAAACACGCTGCGAGATACAACTCTTCGTTGTACGCGGGAATAATCAAGCTGAGCTTCATTACCATACTCTTATCGTGCGGGTTGAGACCGATGGGCCAGCGTATAAGCGTAAATCTCTTCCCAGATACGCGTCACGCTGTCAATTGAAAAACACTGCGTTTTACTAGCCGCGTGCCGTCCCATCTGCTCACGGAGTTTCGGCTGCGTCAGCAAAGTCGTCAATTTTTGTGCAAAATCCTGATAATCTCCAGGTTCTGCGGTAAATCCGGACTGGCCGTCAATATACTCCGCCAAGGCTCGCCATCTTGCTCCAACAGCCGGCAAACCACAGCTCATGGCCTGCAGCAGCACCATGCTCTGAGTCTCCGAGGTACTGGCGATGGCAAACACATCGGCCGCCTGGTACGCGTTGGCCAATGTGGCTTTATCCAGTGTGCCCAAGAATTTGACCTTCTTGCCAACGCCGAGCGATTCGGCCAACTCGGCCAGACGACCACGCGCCGAGCCATGCCCGGCCAATGCCAGCATGGCGTGCGGAAGACGTTCGCTAAGCAGCGCAAGCGCATGGATCAGCACATCGATATTTTTCTCGTTCGCCAGGCGGCCGGCATACAATATCGTGGCCTCCGAAAAGCCGAGCCGCCGCTTCTGAGCCGCTCGACAGGCCGCATCAACCGGTTTAAAGAGCGAGGTGTCAATCGGGTTGGAGACCACACGATGGGGGCGCCGCAATCCAAATGCCTGCATTTCGTCAATCACTGATTTAGAAGGGCCGGTAACCATCACACAATGATTGTAATAGCGGGTGATGAGCTCGACGCTGGTCCGACTGAAAAAATCCGCAGAAAACGGCGTATACGAGCCAAATTCAGCGACTGCCCAGTGGTTGGTTCCGACCATGGGCAGGCGCAGCCGCCGGGCGGCTGTCAATGCCTCCCAACCGGCGCCCAGAAATGTATGGATGTGAACAATATCCGGTTCAAACGGCCGCAGCTGCCGCCAGCGCCGACCGGTAGGCAGCAGCAACCGTGACTGCCCAGTCGAGCTGGGTACCCGCAGCGAACACAGCCGGCGAATCTGAACATTCTCTCCGAGGTCGATCTCCTGAACCGGCAGGCCGACCAGTTGAAAATCCCGATGCGATGCACTGGGTGCAAAGATAAGCACCTGATGCCCCCGTTGTCCGAGCGCCCGGCTGGTCAACACCACAGAATCCTGTATGCCCCCTATTTCCGGATAAAAGCTGTCCGTAAACAATGCAATGCGCATAAACGCTCAACCCTCTGGCGGTACCAGTTTGACAGCCCTGCGAACATAGTAGGCACCCCAAACCGCAAGAACCACAATCACACCACAGCAAAACAGCCACAAGTAGAAATCAATATGGTTGTATGCCGCACCGGCAAAATACCCGAGCAAGACAAATACGGCGGATTTCGGCAAGGTACCCAGAAGATTGAATTCTAAAAACACTTTCAGCGGAATTCGTGCGGCGCCGGCAGTCAACAACACCAAAAATCCTGCCGCATGCGTCAGCTTGGCAGTCACCAGGACGCGTCCCGGGCGCGTCCGAAAACCGTGCAGCAACGATGAAAACTTAAGGTGCCACGCCGAGTCCAGGCGCCTGCGTAAAAAGGGTTTAGACAGGCGACTGCTGCGGCCGACGCCGTAAAGCAGCACATCACCGACCAAATCGCCCAACACGGAGACCCCATAAACAGCGAAGATATTCAAAAGGCCCTGCGATGCCAGAAAAGCACCGATCACCGTGACCATTGGCCCTTCTATGGTCGCGGCTATAAACAGCGCTACGTATCCGTAGCTGGAAATGACGGGCAGTATCCAGTGCTGCATGTCCCCCCATGACATCATTGGTTTGAACAGCCTGCAAGTACGGTAATGACGATTTGCGATGTTGTTGGTAGTCGGTCAAATCCCAGTGGACCAATTCTAATCGGCCATCAGGATGCTCCACGATACCGGAGCAGGTTTCGAGCCAGTCCCCTGAGTTGAGATAACGCATTCCATCGATATCGCGGTCGGCCGAATGGTGATTATGCCCGCAGATGACGCCTTGTGCGCCGCACGCTTTGGCTTCGGACAACAGGTCCGTTTCAAAATGGCTGATATGCGTTACCACCCGTTTGACATTGCGTTTATTCCATTGCGACACTGACCAATACCGTAGCCCCAGCCATCCCCGAACGAGGCTTAAACCGGTGTTTAACGTAAGTAATCCGTGATAAAGGTTATGTCCGATGCTGGTCAGCCAGGGTATATAACGCATCACGACGTCATACCGATCGCCATGGGTTACCAGATATTTCTGGCCGTCAGCGCATTCGTGAACGGCTTTAAGTTTGATTTCTATACCATCGATGGTTTGCCCAACACAACGTCGCAAATGGTGATCATGGTTTCCCGGAATGTAAATGATCTGCGTGCCGTTCATGGATTGTCCGAGTAATTCATTGATTACGGTATTGTGCCGCCCACTCCAGGGACGATTCGACTTCAAGCACCAGCTTTCCATTATATCGCCAACCAGATAGATGGATTCAGCCTCATAGCTTCGAAGGAATTCTGCCAGCAACTCCGCCTGACTGGCTCGGGTTCCAAGATGCACGTCTGAAATAAACAGCGTTCGGACCCTGGTTCGCCCAAAGGCTAATGAGGATTCGGTCTGTTCGATGGAAAAGTTGTCGTTGGGCGATTCTTCGGTCTTGTATTTCAGTGCTATAGGCATCGCCTTCTCCAGAGTTCGAGTATCTGTTTTCAGAGCCATCCACGAATTGAATTGCATATAGTGGATACCCGTAGACCCGCAATCCATAGCGGGACACCGACCGCTGTCGGCAGTGTCTTTAGATCATGGCGCTAAAGATCAACACCGATGCCATATAGCCAAGGTGCAGGCTCTCCATGACAAGATCACCGGCCGCTGTACCTGACGCAGAAGGAAATAAAATCGCTGTAGATCCAAGGGACATATTGATTGGCACGGGACTGAATGAGGAGCGTAAGGAAGAGCCGCGGCCCCATCAGAATAGAGATGCGTGACAACCCGAAGTGTATATTAAAATTAAGGAAATCCGATGCAGTCTCCCCGACGGTAGTGGTCATTATCTTGATGATCCAAAAAGAAAGCTAACCTCAGAAACCTTGTTGAACATTTGACGCACCATGTCTCCATGGGCCTTGAATGCACTGGTGTCTCTGGTTCTCTTCTTTCGGCGCAGTGGCGAAACAGCGCCAAAACGGGGGCACCCAGAGGGTGCCCTCGCATTGCGCATAAATGTATAACCGATGATTATGAAGAAAGTATGAAGACGAGTTAGAGCAGTGTTTATCGGTCTTTTTTCCCGTATGGGGGTCGGCTGAGCTCAAGCCAGCTCGCTATTTCTTTTTGCGCCACCTCCGTGATTTCTTGGTAGTCCTCCGGGTAGGGCGCTGCCGTATCGATTCGGAAGATTTCGCTGCCGGTCAATTTCTGAATCATGTTGGCCGCCACTTCGGTGTTGCCAACCGGCAAATTGACGATCTCGCCGTTAACATAATTGTTTCCCGCTCGGGAGTAATAGGCGATCAAGACTTTTTTTGTCACTATTTGCCCACTCTTTTCGCAAGTTCAGCCGGGTAACGATCTCCGGAAATCTTGATCCTGGCAATGGCCGTATTCAAGTCCCGCAATTCCCCGGCGGCGAGTTCAATATTTGCTGCACTCAGATTTTCTTTCAGGCGATGCAGCTTGATAGTGCCTGGAATTGGGACGATCCACGGTTTTTGTGCAAGCACCCACGCCAGTGCAATCTGGGCCGCTGTGGCGCTCTTTCCGGATGCAATTTCCTGGATCAGGTGGACCAAGGTTTGGTTGGCATCCAGATTCTCGGGTTTGAACCGCGGCACGATACTGCGAAAATCCGAACTGTCAAAGGCCGAGTTTTTGTCGAACCTTCCGGTCAAGAAGCCTTTACCCAGCGGGCTGAAGGGAACTAAGCCGATTCCGAGTTCCTCAAGTGTGGGCAGCAGTTCTTCTTCGGGTTGCCGCCACATCATGGAGTATTCGCTTTGCAGCGCCGCCACAGGTTGCACAGCGTGTGCGCGACGAATGGTCTGCACGCCAGCCTCGGAGAGGCCGAAGTGTTTGACCTTTCCCGCCTGAATCAACTCACCAACGGTTCCGGCCACGTCCTCGATAGGCACGTTCGGGTCGACGCGATGCTGATAAAACAGGTCGATGCGGTCCGTCCTGAGT
>JBJKSK010000275.1:0-6384 GCA_046704125.1 Desulfobacterales bacterium
ATGCGGCCACGGTCAAGATCCACCCCCGCTACGTCAACGAAAACTGCACCTGTTGCGGCGAGTGCGCCAAGGTGTGCCAGACGGATGTCTCCAACGAGTTTAATTTTGGGATGGACCGCGTCAAGGGCGCCAACCTGCCGCTGCCCATGGCCTTTCCGGCCCGCTTTGTCCTCGCCCCGCAGATCGTTGGCACCGAAGACGCCAAGCGCTGCAAGGAAGCCTGCCATTACGGCGCCATCGATCTGGAAATGACGGCAAAGACCCTGAACCTCAATGTGGGCGCCGTCGTCTGGGCCACCGGCTGGGAACCATACGACGCCAACAGAATCGACAATCTGGGCTTTGGCCGCTATCCCAACATCGTCACCAACATGATGATGGAGCGATTGGCCGCCCCGAACGGCCCCACCGGGGGCAAAATCCTGCGGCCCTCCGACGACACGCCACCGGCCAGCATCGCCTTTGTCCAGTGTGCCGGCAGCCGTGACGAAAACCACCTGCCCTACTGCTCCTATATTTGCTGCATGGCCTCCCTGAAGCAGGCCACCTACGTCCGGGCCCAGTATCCGGATACCAAAATCTATATCTTTTACATCGACATGCGCGCACCAGGACAGCGCTACGAAAAATTCTACGAAATGGTCAAGCAGGACAAAAACGTCTTTCTGATCAAGGGCAAGGTGGCCGAGGTCACTGAAGACCCACGGAGCAAGGCCGTCACCGTGGTGGCCGAAAACGCGGTAACCGGCGAGAAGATTCGCCAAAGCGTCGACATGGTCGTGCTGGCCACCGGTATGCAGCCAAGCACGGCAAACGCCAAGCTGCCCGCCGACTTGAAGTACACTGCCGACGGATTTATCGTCAACGACTTTCAAAAGGGCGGCATGTTCGCTGCCGGCTGTGCCAACAAACCAGCCGACGTGGTTTCTTGCAACCAGAATGCAACCGGTATGGCGCTCAAGGCGATTCAAACCCTGGTGAAGCGGTAGGAGGTGTTATCCATGGATAAGAAATATGGCGTATATGTCTGTAAGGGCTGTGGCATCGGAGAGGCCCTAAACATCGAAAGTCTCTGCGATGTGGCCGAGGAAGAGGGCCTTTCCACCAAGACCCATGCGTGTCTGTGCGGAAAAGAAGGGGTGGCCCTGCTGAAAAAAGACGTCTCGGAAGGCGTCAACACCCTGGTCATCGCGGCCTGCTCCCGTCGGGTCAATTTCGACGTGTTCCGCTTCGACGGCTGCATCGTGGATCGCGTCAACTTGCGTGAACACGTGGTCTGGAGTCATCCCAAGGTCGAGCGGCCCGAAGGCGCCTCCGATAGCGAATTTGTCGATTCGCTCCAGCTGCTGGCCGAAGACTACCTGAAGATGGGCATGGCCCGCGTCGAAAAGGTCAAGCTTCCCGAGCCCTACGTGCTCGATGCCCTGTCCCGCCGGATTCTGGTCCTTGGCGGCGGCATGACCGGTATGGCGGCGGCCGTCGACGCGGCAAAGACCGGCTATGACGTGACCATCGTGGAAAAGGAAGCCGCCCTGGGCGGACAGGCGCTGAACTGGCGCCAGCAGCTTCCTCTGGCCGAACCCTACGACAGCCTCCTGCCGCCCGCCGTGGAAGCTAAAATCCGGGAAGTGGAAAGTTTTTCAAACATTTCGGTGCTCACCAACACGGTTGTGGCCCGCATTGCCGGTCAACCCGGCGATTTCACCGTAACCCTTAAAAAACCCGGGGAAAAAATCGAATTCGACGTCCCCTACCCGCTGCCCGATGAGATGAAACTGGATGAATCGGGCAAGGAACTCGATAAAGACAAGCAGTTTGAACTCTACCAGGAATACAACAAGGGAAGAAAAGACATCCTGGCCCTGGATCCCAATGGCGAAAAGTTCGGCGCCGTTGTGCTGGCCGCCGGCTGGCGTCCCTACAAGCCCAAGGAGGGCGAATTTGCACACCTTGGATTGGGGGAAACACCCGATGTGGTCACCAACGCCGAGTTTGAAAAAATTGCCAAAGCCGGCAAGATCACCCGCCCCTCGGACGGCAAACCGGCCAAATCCGTGGTTTTTGTACAAAGCCCCGGCAAAGGCTCGGACGCCGACTTTCCCTATGCCGGGTCCGTGACTTCCATGGTGGCTCTCAAGCAGGCCAAATATGTGCGAAGCGACTACCCGGACGCCAAGGCATTTATCTTCTACCAGCACATGCGCACCCCCGGGTTGTCCGAAAACTTCTACAAGAGCATGCAACAGGATCCCGGTATCTTCATGAGCAAGGGCGAAGTGCTCTCCGTGGCCAAAAACGGAAACGGGCTGCTCGTGGAGGCCGCCGATACCCTTTTGGGCAAGGCGCTGCAGATCAAAGCCGACATGGTGGTGCTGGCAACCGGCATGGTCCCGGTCACCGTGGACGACCCGGTGATCAACCTGGCCTACAGGCAGGGTCCGGGGTTTCGGGACATCGGACTGTTTGGCGGGTACTCGGACAGCAACTTCATCTGCTTTCCCTATGAAACCCAGCGCACGGGCATCTATGCCGCCGGGGCCATCCGCAGGAGCATGACCGTGGAGGAATCCATGGAAGATGCCGCCGGGGCGGCGCTCAAAGCCATTCAGTGCATCGAGTCGTCAAACCGCGGCGTGTCCGTGCATCCCCGCTCCGGCGATATGACCTTTCCGGATTTCTTTTTCCAGCGCTGTACCCAGTGCAAACGCTGCACGGAGGAGTGCCCCTTCGGCGCCCTGGACGACGACGAAAAAGGCACGCCGAAACCCAACCCGACCCGGTGTCGGCGCTGCGGCACCTGCATGGGTGCGTGCCCCGAACGCATCATTGGATTTGCCGACTATAACATCGACTCCATCGGGTCGATGGTCAAAGCCGTCGGCGTGCCCTCCGAGGACGACTACGATGTGCCGCCCATGCGGATTCTGGGCCTTGTGTGTGAAAACGACGCCCTGCCCGCCATTGACATTGCCGGCATGAACCGGATGAACTGGTCGGCCAACGTCCGGCTGATTCCCGTGCGATGTCTGGGTTCGGTAAACGTCATCTGGATCAAGGACGCGTTGTCCCAGGGCATGGATGGGGTCTTTCTGCTGGGCTGCAAGCACGGCGACGACTACCAGTGCCATTTCGTCAAGGGAAGTGAACTGGCCAGCATCCGAATGAAAAAAATCGGCGAGGCCTTGTCCAGCCTGGCATTGGAGGAAGAACGGGTCGCCCAGTTTGAAATCGCCATCGACGAGTATGACAAGGTTCCCGAGATCATCAACAAGTTCGTCGAACAGGTCGAAGAGCTTGGTCCCAACCCCTTCAAGGGCTTCTAACCCATCCAATGACTTTTGCCGGCTGTCCCAGCGACGGCCATAACGCTGCCGGCAGCCGGCATTTTACCCATCAGGAGGTTTTCATATGGCTGAGAAATACCTGGTCGAACCGGATCTTGGTTTTATCGAGGAAGTAAGTGGCTTTGGGGGCCAAGACCTTAAAAAATGCTTCCAGTGCGCCACCTGTTCGGTCGTCTGCCCCATATCCCCGGAAAACAAGCCCTTCCCCCGAAAAGAGATGATCGCCGCATCCTGGGGGCTCGAGGACCGGCTGATCGGAAACGCCGACATCTGGCTGTGCCACAACTGCGGGGACTGCTCCACCTACTGCCCCCGAGGCGCCAAGCCCGGCGATGTCCTGGCCGCCATTCGCACCCTTGCCATCACCAAATACGCCCCGTTCAAAAAACTGGGGCAAATGGTCAATGACCCCAAGAAGCTGCCTACGCTGGTCGTTGCGCCGGTCGTGATTTTCCTGGTGGTGGGTCTACTGACCGGACTGCTGCACTTGGTCCCGGCCGGCGATGAAATCATCCACGGCAAGTTCTTTTTCTCCACCTGGCTGGTGGACCTGATCTTTGTACCGCTGGCATTGTGCATGCTGGGCTGTTTTGCCATCGGCCTCAAGCGCTTTCTGGCAGACATCCACGCCAATGCCCTGCTGGAGGGAAAAACCGACAAGAAAACCATTGATCCCGTGGGATTTGTCAAGGCCCTGCGCCAGGTGATTCCGACCATCCTCAAGCACGAGAAGTTCAGCGCGTGCGAGGAAAACCAGGACCGGTCCACAGCGCACATGATGGTGCTCTACGGCTTCATCGGGTTGTTTATCGTCACCAGTGTGTTTTTTGTGGTGCTCTACGTCTTTCACATCGAAGCCCCCTACTCCCAGCTCAACCCGGTCAAATGGCTGGCCAACGTGTCGGGCATCATTCTGGTCATCGGCGCCTCGCTGTTGATCAAAAACCGGCTGGATAAAAAAGACCAGTTCTCCCATTATAAAGACTGGATTCTTCTGGCCCTGGTCCTGGGGCTGGGTGTCACGGGATTGCTCACCGAGATGACCCGGTTGGGCCACCTGAAAGTCTTGTCCTATTCGGTGTATTTCGTCCACCTGATATTCGTGTTTTACCTGTTTGCCTATCTTCCCTTTTCCAAACTGGCTCATCTGGTCTACCGGACCGCGGCCTTGGCCTATGCGGAGTATTCAGAGCGGAAGTAGCACTCCAGGATTGGTTTGATCAGCACAAAGGGGGCGGCCGCGCGTGATGCGCAAGCCGCCCCCTTTGTGCTGGAGTGCTGAAAAGGCCGGGTTCGGTGTTTCATACTTGAGCGCACAAAAAAGGGCGCCCGTTTTCCGGACGCCCTTTTTTGTCCCGCTAACCGGGGGAGTTACTTGGTTTCGCCGGTGGCGGCACCGTGCATCTTGATCTCGACTTTCTCGGTAAGCCCTTCGTAGTACTTACGCAGGATGGCAACGACCTCGTCCCGGCCAAAATGGTCGGGCAGCTGCCCGCCTTCGGAAAGCATCTTGCGAAGCATGGTACCGGAGAGCAGCACCCGGTCGGCCTTGTCATGCGGGCAGGTGCGCAAAGAGGCCATGCCGTCGCACTTATGGCAGTAGAAGGTCCAGTCGATCTTCAAAGGCGTACACAACAGCGCCTTTCCGGGTTCCTTCGGGGCCGGGATCTTGTCAAAGATCGTCTGGGCTTCGAACATGCCGTAAAAATCACCCACTCCGGCATGGTCGCGGCCGATGATCATGCGCGAGCAGCCGTAGTTTTGGCGAAACGTAGCGTGCAACAGGCCTTCGCGGGGACCGGCATAGCGCATATCCAGCGGGTAGCCGCCCTGAATCACATTCTTTTCCACGAAGTAGCCTTTCACCAGGACGTCGATGCATTTGACGCGGACCTCGGCGGGAATATCGCCGGGTTTCAGGTTGCCCACCAGAGAGTGGATATAAACGCCGTCGCAGACTTCCGCGGCGATTTTGGCCAGATATTCATGAGAGCGGTGCATGGGGTTTCGAAGCTGCAGGGCGGCAACCTCTTTCCAGCCCCGTTCCTCAAACATCTTGCGGGATTCGGCCGGTCGTTGATAGACACCGGCATACTTGACCGGATAGTCGCCTTCGCTGAGCACCTTGACGGGACCGGCCAGGTTAAAGGCCTTCTGGTTCATGACCATCTGTACGCCCGGATGATCGTTTTTGGCGATCTTCCAGAACTCGGCGGCCGTCGGAGTGCCTTCGCCCATGAAGACTTTCTCGCACTCGTATTTCTTGTCGGCCTCGGTCATTTCGTATTTCTCGGTGACCTTCATGGTGGCCATCATGATTTTTTTCTTCGGATCAAACAGCGCGATTTCCTCGCCGATCTTGATGGCGCCGGCTTCTTCCTTGGTGCAGTCCAGGGTCACCGGGATGGGCCAAAACGTCCCGTCGGCCATAAGAAAATTGTCGCAGACGCCTTTCCAGTCGGCCTTGGTCATAAAGCCCGTCAAGGGACTGAAACCGCCGATCCCCATCATGATCAAGTCGCCCTTGATGCGGGGAGAAATTTCGATCTTGCGAAGCCCTTCTGCCTTCTTTTTCTCGGCGGCCAGTGCGTCACCTTCAAGCAGGCAGCAGGTCAGGCCTTTACCACCATGGGGGGGAATCAGTTGGGACATGGGTTTGTATCTCCTTTCATTCATACGGTTGGGTTTGCCAATGACCAAGGTCAAACGACTTTGGTTCTATCGTCTCTAAAGTCGTTCAGAATATTCGGATTCATGCCGCTTGTCAAGGTGAATCGACAGCCATCTTCCCGTTGCCAGAGCCACCGATTCGCCCGGATGCGGGTATATTGCCGGCTATCGCGCCATGCCTCTTTCCGGAAGAGACGTCACCACTTCCCGGACGGGTGCAATCCTCCTTGACTTAAAGCGCGCATATGATAGCTTGAAAGACAAAAAATGACTTCAGCGGCACAGACCCGACTTTTATCCTTTTTCCGGTTTCCGCTGAAGCGACCGGAGGTTGAATCCCGACCCAGAAAGGAGGTGACACGCCACTTGT
>JBJKSK010000276.1:0-9970 GCA_046704125.1 Desulfobacterales bacterium
GTATCGATGCCGGCCGCCGCTTCCAGGACCGGGATAACTGGGTGTGGATCCGCGATGCCGAGAAAAACAAACTGGTTGTCGGGACCCAGGCCCGGATTCTTTACCAGGATGCCATCGGAAGGATGAACATCGCTTTAAAATTCAACGAGATGGTTCGAAACGACGAGATCGGCCCGGTGATGATGGGGCGCGATCATCACGACACGGGAGGCACCGACTCCCCGTTTCGGGAAACAGCCAACATCAAGGACGGCAGCAACATCATGGCCGACATGGCCACCCAATGTTTTGCCGGAAACGCCGCCCGGGGTATGAGCCTGGTGGCGCTTCACAACGGCGGTGGAGTGGGGATCGGAAAGGCCATCAACGGAGGCTTTGGACTGGTGCTCGACGGCAGCTTGCGCGTAGACGAGATCATCCGCAGGGCCATTGCCTGGGACGTGATGGGCGGAGTGGCCCGCCGGGCCTGGGCCAGAAACGAAAATTCCATCGAAACCGCCATGGCCTACAACGCCGCCTGCCAGGGCACGGACCACATCACCCTGCCCTTTGTCCCGGACGACCAGCTGATCGAGCAAGCCATCCAGGAAATCGAACCATGAAACGCGTAAAGGGAAACCTGGTTATCGAACACGCCGCCCAACTGGTGACCTGCAGCGGGCACATGGCCAAATTCGGGAAAGATATGGCCGATCTATCCGTCATTGAAGACGGCGCGGTGGTCATCCGAGACGGGCTGATCACCGCAATTGGCCCCAGCGATCAGGTGCTGAGAAACGTGGATCCGGATGTTTTGCGCATCGACGCCGCAGGCAAGGCCGTGCTTCCCGGATTCGTGGACTCCCACACCCACCTGGTCTGGGGCGGCTACCGGGCCGAGGAATTTTCCTGGCGCCTGGCAGGAACCTCCTATATGGAAATCATGAACCGGGGAGGCGGCATTGTCAGCACCGTGCAGGCCACCCGAAACGCCCCGATCGAAGCCTTGATCGCTCAGGGGCGCAAGCGTCTGGATTCCATGCTAAGCTTCGGGGTCACCACCGTGGAAGCCAAAAGCGGATACGGCCTGGACCGGGACACGGAACTCAAACAACTGGAAGCTATCGCCGAATTAAACCGCACCCATCCCGTGGATGTAGTCCCCACCTTTCTGGGTGCCCACGCCGTGCCTGCCGAATACAAGGGACGAAGCGACGCTTTTCTCGAATTTCTGATGACCCACGTGATGCCCGAAGTGGCCAAAAGAGGCCTGGCCGAGTTTTGTGACATTTTCTGCGAGCAGGGCGTCTTTTCCGTCGACCAGTCCAGACGCCTGCTCACCCGGGCCAGGGATCTGGGGTTTAAGCTGAAACTGCACGCCGACGAAATCGTTGGCATCGGCGGGGCGCAGCTTGCCGCCGAACTTGGGGCCGTCTCGGCCGATCATCTGCTTCAGGCCTCGGATGTGGGCATCGATCAACTGGCCAGACAAAGAGTCGTGGCCACCTTGCTGCCGGCAACCGCCTTTAGCCTCAAAGAACCCTACGCCAGGGCCAGGGCCATGATCGATCGGGGCTGCGCCGTGGCCCTGGCCTCGGATTTGAACCCCGGAAGCTGTTTTACCGAGTCGATAGCCCTGCTTGCCGCTCTGGCCACCTTGCAGATGAACCTGAGCATCGAAGAGACCATCACGGCGCTGACCTTAAACGGGGCGGCCGCGATAGACCGGGCCGATCGCATCGGGAGCCTGGAGGCGGGGAAAAGGGGAGACCTGATCATCCTTGAGTTTCCCTCCTACCACTACATTGCCTATCATGTGGGTGTCAGCTGCGTGGAAACCGTGGTGAAAAACGGCACCGTTGTGTTTGATAAGATGAGATAGGAGCCGTTTGGAGCCGTGGAGTACCCGATACTGCATCACTTTGTGGCTTCAAAAACTTTCCGAGAATCCATGAACAACCAAACTTCAGAAAGAATTCCATGCAACAGATAATCATCGATCATGACATGACCCTGGCCGATGTGGTGGCGGTGGCCCGAAATGATGCCGGAATCCGGCTCAGCAACGCCGCCGGTCAGCGCATTCGCCGAGCCCGGGAATTGGTGGACAGGTGGGTCAATGAGGAAAAAGTCATCTATGGAGTAACCACCGGCTTCGGAGCGCTCAGTGATGTGACCATCTCTGGGAAGGACACCCGCAGGCTCCAGCAAAACATCCTCATGAGCCACGCCGCCGGTGTGGGAGTGCCGCTGGACCCTGAAATCGTGCGGGCGGCCATCGCCATCCGGATCAATGACCTGGCCCGCGGGCATTCGGGGATCCGCCTGGAAACCGTGGAACAACTGGCGGCCATGCTCAATGCCGGAATATGTCCGGTGGTCCCCGCCAAGGGATCCGTGGGCGCCTCGGGGGACCTGGCCCCCATGGCACACATGTTTCTGGTGGCCATCGGCCTGGGCGAGGCCATATGCGATGGCCAACGGGTCTCAGGTGCAGAGGCGTTGCGCCGGGCCGGTTTGTCCCCCTTGACACTGGAGGCCGGCGAAGGCCTGGCTCTGGTCAACGGCACCCAGGTGATGGCCGGCACCGGCTGTCTGTGTGTGGTCGATGCCATCCAGTTGTCTCAAATGTCAGATATCGCCGCCGCCATGAGCCTGGAAGTCCTGATGGGAAGCCGTACCGAATTTGATCCCCGGATCCACCAGATCCGCCGCCATCCGGGGCAGATCGCCTCGGCGGGCAACATGCTTCGGATCACCGCCAACAGCGAAATCATCACCTCCCACAAAGACTGCAAGCGGGTCCAGGACGCCTACACGCTTCGCTGCTCTCCCCAGGTCCATCGGGCCAGACGGCACATCATCGACTACGCGCAAAAGACGATGACCACCGAGATCAACTCGTGTACCGGGAATCCGCTTTTCTTCCCGGACACCGAACAATTTCTGCTAGGAGGCAATTTTCACGGCCAGCCCCTTGCCCTTGCCCTGGATTCCATGGCCATGGCCGTGGCGGAACTGGCCAATATCTCCGAGCGGCGCATTGAGCGGCTGGTCAACCCTCAACTAAGCGGCCTGCCGGCGTTTCTGATTTCCGATGGGGGGCTCAACTCGGGATTCATGATCGCCCAATACACGGCGGCATCCCTGGTTTCGGAAAACAAGGTGCTGGCGCATCCGGCTGTCGTGGATTCCATTCCCACATCTGCCAACAAGGAAGACCATGTTTCCATGGGTTCCATTTCGGCCAGAAAATGCCGGGAAATCATCAAAAACGCCCAATATGTGCTGGCCATCGAATTGCTCTGCGGCGCTCAGGCCATGGACCTGTTCACCAATCTCAAACCCGGGGAAGGCACTCTGGCCGCCTATCAGTGCGTTCGCGGCGCCATTGCCCCGCTGGCAACCGATCGGATCCTTTCCACAGACATCGAAGCCATGTGCGCCCTGATGAAAAGCGGGGAAATTATAGACAAGGTCGAAGCGGTCGTTGGAAAACTAAAATAAATTCAAACCATCTTAAAAGGAAAGAAACGGCTCATGATTCAAACCGATATCACACTCAAGCCCAGGCTCACCTTTCTCACCGACGAGGATAAGCAGCGCGTCAAGGACGCGGCTTTCCAGGTGCTCTCCGAAGTGGGGATGCGGCTGTATCAGAAAGAAGCCCTAGATCTGCTCAAGACGGCCGGGTGCCGCATCGAAGCCGATGACCTGGTCAAAATTCCCCCCGAATTGGTGGAAAAAGCTTTGAAAAGTGCACCGTCCAACATCCCGGTCTACAACCGGGAAGGCGTCCATGTCATGGACCTGGGCGGCCGGCGATCCTATTACGGCACCGGATCGGATCTGATTTACTCTTTTGACGCCAAAACCGGAAAACGGCACCAGTGTCTGCTCGAAGACGTGAAGCACGCCGCCCGGGTCTGCGACGCGCTGAAAAACATCGATTTCATCATGAGCTTTGCCCACCCCAACGACCATGAGGCTCAACGGGCCTATTTGGTGAGCTTCCAGGCCATGGTGCAGCACTGCGTCAAGCCCATTGTCTGTACCGCCGAAGGCCGTGATGATTTAAGCGAGATGTGGGAAATCGCCCGGATCCTGAGAGGCGGCGAGGACAAACTGCGTGAAAAACCGTATTTCATCCAATATGCCGAGCCCATCAGCCCTCTGAAGCACCCCGTGGACAGCATCGACAAACTGCTTTTTTGCGCCGAAAAGGCCATCCCCGTGATCTACTCGCCGGCACCCATCGCCGGATCCACGGCCCCTATGACCATTGCCGGTCACCTGGTCCAGGGACTGGCCGAATCTTTCTTCGGTTTGACGGTGCACCAGCTCAAGGCCCCGGGAGCGCCCTTTCTCATGGGAATGGGAGCCGCCGTTCTGGATATGGCCACCAGCCAATGTTCCTACAATGCCCCGGAATACTACATGGCGTACCTGGCCATGGTGGAGATGAGCCAATTCTTTGATCTGCCCAACTGGGGCTACGCAGGCACCAGCGACAGCCAGATCCCCGATGGCCAGGCTGTTCTGGAAGCGGGGCTGCTGACGTTTTTGTCGGAGATGGCCGGCTCCAACCTCAATCACGACGTGGGATACCTTGATTTCGGCCTGACTGGAAGTCTGGAGATGATCGTGATCTGTGACGAGATCATCGACCAGGTCCGGCGCATGGCACGAGGCATTCCGGTTACTGAAGACACCATGGCGGTAAAAGCCATCGCCGAAGTCGGGCACGCGGGTCACTATCTGACGCACCCCCACACCCTCAAACATCTGCGAAGCGTCCAGTGGCGGCCCAAACTCGTCAACCGCCAGGGATTCGAGCAGTGGCAGCAGCAGGGAAGCACCTCTTTGATGCAGCGCGCCCGAAAAAGGCTCGAGGAAATCCTGGATAATCACACTCCCGCGGCCCTGAACCCGGAAAAAGAACGAGCGATCCAAGACCGAGTGACCCGGTTCAAGGGCTAAGGCGGGCTTTGCCCGCAAGGCTTTAGACTGTAGGAGGAAATCATGGACTCGCTCACGGCTTGACCAAGTCCAGGGCCAGGTCGTAGCGGTCCAGGGCGGTGTTTCGCAACTGCTGAAGACGCTCCGGACTGGTTTCCCGCCCCAGCTCGCGGCGAATCTCGTGCAGTCCCGACAGCACCTGGTTTCTCAAGGCCGGATCGGCTTCAACGGCATCGCAGAGCCTCTGGAGACGATCCAGGCGGCTGCCGATTTCGTCGTCGACCTGCTTGCGCCTCTGTTCCAGGTCTTTTGCCGCCAGCTGTTCGTATACCGCATCGACCTGATCGATAAGCCCGGGGATATCTCCCAGCACATCGTAGGGACGCGGATCGTGACGAATCCGCTCTAGAGACGCCAAGGCCTCTTGACAGCGCGAATCGGTCCGGAGGGTGTCGCGCTTGGCTTTGAAGCGCTCCATGGCCTCAAGCAGCCGGTGCCACAAACCGATGCGCCGCTCGAAAAGATCCATGAGGCGGCCAAAGTCATTAGACCGCTGCCGGATCTCGTCTTGGCGGCGGACCACGGCATGGAAAAGCTCGGGATGGGTCATGGCCAGAAACTCCTTGACCATGACAGAAACGGTGATGATATCCGCGAGGCCGGGATAGTCTCCAGACCGCGCCCGGCGGGAAAAAGCCTCCAGGTTTTGCCGCCAACGGCGAAGACCGCTTCGGATAAATCGGTCAAGGCTTGCCGCATCCTCCGGCGGTACGCCATCGAAGATATCGGCGGCAATTTCCCGGATGAACTGGACCAGATCCCCTTCCGGTGCCGCGGCAAACCGTATCTGAAGGCTGCACCGGCGCTTTGGATCGACCATCAGATCCAAGGCCTGCTCGGCTCCGATAGCGGCAAGGTCTTGTTGAAAGATTTCGATACGCTGTGAAACAACCAACCGGGCCGCGAGCAGCAACGTCTCATATACCGGCCAGCCAAAGGGCGGCCCCGCAAAATGATCGGCTAATTGCATCAGCATCACCCACGGCCGGGGATCGTTTTTCAGATAGGCCTCAATCTCGGATAAGGCTTCGACTGGCTCCGATTCGAACTCCAGGGGCATCTGGCCAAATACCGGCTTTAGCCCCTGGATCTCGGCCAGGGGGTCGGCGTGAGGCGTTCCGATGAGCCCAAAGCGTGGGTAGACGGCATCCTGGTTTAGGGTCTGATCAAGATCCCTTGGTTTCACGTCATCCACCTTCCTTTGGAGGTGTTTTCGCCATCAGTTGATGCAGCTCGCCAGGCAGTCTTGAGACCAATTGCAGGCTCCGGCCGGTGTAAGGGTGGGCCATGACAAGCTCTGCGGCGTGCAGGGCCTGGCGGGAAACTCTGAGACGGCAACAATCCACCTCGGTGAGTTGGTCCGTGATGAACCGAAGAAACAAGGTCTCGTCCAGTCCATAGAGTTTGTCTCCCACCAGGGGAAAACCCAGCGCGGAAAAGGTGGCCCGAATCTGGTGCCGCCTGCCGGTGTCAGGAATCGCCTCCACCTGGCTCAGACCGTTTGCCCAGGCCATGGCCCGCAACCGGGTGCGACAGGGAAAGGCTGGGAAAGACGACGGCTTTTTTTCAGCGGGAAAATACCGTTGTTTCATCCGGACCGCACTGCTTGTATCCGGGGCCAGAAATCCATCGGCTGTCATCGGCGATAGCGGAAAAATTCCCTCCACCACCGCCACATAGCGCTTAAATACCTGTCCGGCCTCAAAACGCTGCCGAAAGCGCCGAGCCGACTCCCGGCTGCGGGCCACCAGCACGATGCCCGATGTCTCCCGGTCGATCCGGTGTACGAACGCCAAAGACCCTCCAAATTCTCTCAGCAACATGGCCCAAAGAGTGTGGTTGAAATAGCGCCCGGCCGGGTGGCAGGGTAAATTGCCCGGTTTGTCCACGGCCAGCAGCCAGCGGTCTTGGTACAGAATCGAAAATTGTGTCGAAACCGGCGGTTCAGGCAGCCCTTCCGGACAATAGGAAAGCTGCGCCCCACGGGAAAGGCACTGCATGGGTGCCGCCGGCTCGCCGTCGACCAAAACGCGGCCTTCTGCAATCGACTGCAACCAGGCCATGCGGTCACCATATGTGAAACGAGCCGTCAGGTAATCGATCAATGCCGTCCCGGCTTCATGGGCGGCGATGGTGACGGCGGCATGGCGTTTCATTGGCTTGGCGATTCGCTTTGTTTAAAATAAATGCCCCCTGTACCGGTTTTCTCCGATGTGGTAAAGGTTTTGGTACTATCGGAAAAACTTAGCAGGCTTTTCAATGATCGCCAACATGGTTTTCGCGAGCCTAAAAGATAAAGCGAGCTCGGAGCCTGCGGATTGGCCTTGAACCGGTTTTTCTGGAAGCTGGGTCTGTACCCATGTCGATTTGGATTGTCACCGCTATTTTATGCATCGCGTTGATTTTTCTGACCACGGAAAAAGTTCCCGTGGATCTGACCGCCATGGGCATCGTGGTCTCACTGATGGTCACCGGAATCTTGACGCCCAAAGAAGCCGTGGCCGGTTTTGCCAATCCGGCGGTGATCACCGTTGCAGCGATGTTTCTCATCAGCCGGGCCTTGATTCGCACCGGCGCCGTGGGCTTCATCGCCCAGCAGGTGGTGGCTTATTCTCGGGGAAACGCCCGCATCGCCATGCTGATGGTGCTTGTCATCGTCGCCATCGCGTCGGCTTTTATCAATAACACGCCGGTGGTGGTGCTCTTTATTCCCATTATCCTGGCGTTAAGCTGCGAATATGGATTAAGCCCGTCAAAGTTTCTCATCCCTGTTTCCTACGCATCGATTCTAGCCGGCACATGTACCCTGATCGGCACCTCGACCAATATTATCGTCAGCAACCTCAGTGCGTTGGCCGGATACGGCAACATCGGCATGTTCGAACTCGCCCGTCTGGGAGTTCCCAT
This sequence comes from Desulfobacterales bacterium, assembly GCA_046704125.1. Taxonomy (GTDB): domain Bacteria; phylum Desulfobacterota; class Desulfobacteria; order Desulfobacterales; family JBJKSK01; genus JBJKSK01. The sequence continues at coordinate 7,906 of JBJKSK010000276.1, forward strand.
TGCCATGACCGGCATCACATTTCTTTATTTTGCCGCGCCGCATTTGATGCCCGAGCATGCCGCGGCGACCTGCGAACTCGAAGATCGAAAAAACCGCCGGTATCTGGCCGAACTGGTCGTGGCCGCAGCCAGCCCCCTGATCGGTCAAGACCCAATAAAAGCCATCAAAGCGCACTATCCATCCTTTGAAATCTTCGAGATCGCCCGAAAAGACCACATTTTTTACCCTGAAAGGGATCAAATCGTCCTGGCCGCGGAGGATCGAATACTAGTCAAAGGGTCTGCCAACGATCTGGTGGCCATTCTCCACGATAACTGGGTATCTTTGCCTCACATCGAAGGCGCCACAGGGTTTGGCGCCCAAGCCAACGATCCCTTGATTGTAGAGCTGATCATTCCGCCTCTGTCTTCCTTTCTGGGAGAACGACTTATCGAATCGGACCTGCATGCAGATCCCACGATTCAAGTCATCGGTATGAAGCGGCGCGAAATGCACTATACGGCCCAGAAAACCGAAAACGTCAAACTGGCCGTGGGCGACATCCTCCTGGTTCGCTGCCCACGGACCAGGATTGCCCAGATCCGCGCCAGTACCGAACTGATTCTCGTGGAAGACGTTCATCATGAAATCATCCACAAACGCAAATCCAGATGGGCACTGACCATTTTCGCCGCGGTCGTTATCGGGGCCACCAGCGGGTTGGCAGACATCATGGTCTGTGCCCTGGCCGGGGTGTTTTTCATGATCCTGACCGGCTGTCTCCAGCTTCGGGATGCCTACCGGGCGCTTCAGGCCGATGTGCTGCTGATCATCGTGGGAACCATCGCCCTGGGGACGGCCATGCAAAAGACCGGGACATCGCTGTGGTTTGCCAAAATGTTTCTCGGGCTGTTGGGAAACGCCGGTCCCGTCTGGGTATTGGCCGGGTTGCTGTTGCTAACCAGTATCGGCACTCAGTTTCTGAGCAATAACGCCACGGCCGTGCTCTTGATTCCCATCGCCATTTCCACGGGATTGACCCTCGGGACAAGCCCCAAACCCTTCATCGTCGCGGTGTGTTACGGTGCCAGCGCGTGTTTTGCATCTCCCATCGGCTACCAGACCAACCTGCTGGTCTACGGCCCGGGAAGCTACCGGTTTGCCGACTACCTGAAACTGGGCATCCCGTTAAACCTGATGGTAATTGCCATGGGAGCCATATTCATCCCTTTATTCTGGCCGTTTTAAAGCAGTGAATGACGCTTGGTAACCACCTTGGCGATCTTCGATCCGTTTCGGACCTTTCCCGTTTTTCCGCGCCGCACCCGGATCTCTTCTCGACAAATTGAACCGCGAGCCATTCACTGACTACAGGGAAAAAAAGATTTACAAACCGAGGCTGTTTCTGTATAGGGGAAGGCGGCCCGCATACGATCGGGTCCATGCCGATGGCAAGCATGTGCTGAATCCTTCACAAACTCAAAGAGGTTTTCATGGCAAAAAATACTTTGACTTCAAAGAAGAAAAAAGTCACGGCCAAGAAAAAGGACACGGAGAAGAAAACAAAGGTCGTAAAAAAAGGCTCTGAACCCCAAGTAGCAATAAAAACCAAGGCCGTCCAAAAAACAACCGCGCCCGCCAAAGGGGCCCCCGGCGTCGATGCCAAGAATTCCCCCGAGAAGACGATCCAAAACCTGCTCATGAAAAAATTTGATTCCTGGACGCCGGAAAAGTTATTTGCCGTAGAATCCGGGAAACCGATGAAAGACGTCACGGCACCTCCGGCTATCGTCGGCGTGAACGACGCGGATACCAAACGCATCAAAAACCTGCTTTCCCGGACCTTCAGTCCGGAAAAACTGATTGAAGCGGCAAAGGCCGCCGCCGAAAAGGCCGCTGCCGAAAAGGCTGCTGCCGAAAAGGCCGCTGCCGAAAAGGCCGCTGCCGAAAAGGCCGCTGCCGAAAAGGCCGCCGCCGAAAAGGCCGCTGCCGAAAAGGCCGCTGCCGAAAAGGCTGCTGCCGAAAAGGCCGCTGCCGAAAAGGCCGCTGCCGAAAAGGCTGCTGCCGAAAAGGCCGCTGCCGAAA
>JBJKSK010000277.1:0-3028 GCA_046704125.1 Desulfobacterales bacterium
ATTTGGAAAAATCGATGGTCGAGCGCAACACCCGCGGCGGGGTTCGGGTTTTCATCCGGCCAAGGGAAAAGCCCAAGGAGTTGAGATTTTCGGCCAGCGCGTAACTGGCAAATTCGCCCGCTCGCCCGGCTTGAAACGACCGGTGCCCGATATGCACCAGCCCGGAGAGAAAGGTTCCCGTGGCCAGCACCACCGCAGGCGACCGATACCCGAAACCGGTGTGATCCTCGATGCCGGCCACCCTATCGTCTTCCACAACGAGCCGCTCCACCGTGGCCTGTTTCAGATCCAGCCCGGGCTGACGCTCGACGGTGGCTTTCATCACCCGATGATAGCGGTTCTTGTCGTTTTGGGTCCGGGTGGAATGTACCGCCGGCCCCTTCTTGGTATTTAACGTGCGATACTGTATGGCGCTCTGGTCTGTGACCCGGGCCATTTCCCCGCCCAGGGCATCGATTTCCTTGACCAGTTGCCCCTTTGCCATGCCTCCGATAGACGGACTGCAGGGCATGGCGGCCACCTTGTCCAGATCGATGGCCAGCAACAGCACCGAACATCCCATCCGGGCGGCGGCCAGGGCCGCCTCGCATCCGGCATGGCCGGCTCCCACCACGATCACGTCATAGGATTTTTCGGCTATTGACATCCGTAGTTGTCCCGCAAATTTCCCGATTCACAAATCGGTGCTACGATACACCGGGATGCCTTTCATGAAAAGAAAGAAATATCGTAAACAAAAATCGGAGCTGCCATTGAAGATGCCACCACTGAAAAATCGCTACAACGACCTCAACAGCTGCCTTCAAGCACGTTACGGCTGCCGGGTGCAAAAGATCAGCATCGATGCCGGCTTTTCCTGCCCCAACCGGGACGGCACCCTGGGCACGGGAGGCTGCATTTACTGCAATGCCCAGGGCTCGGGAACCGGGGCCAGCGCGCGGGGGCTCAGCGTCACCCAACAGCTGGAAGCGGGGAAAGAAGCCATGGGCCGCCGCTACAAGGCCAAGCGGTTTCTGGCCTACTTCCAGTCTTTTTCCAACACCTATGCACCCGTGGCCACCTTGAAGCGGCTGTGGACCGAGGCCCTGTCCGTGCCGGACGTGGTGGGGCTTTGCATCGGCACCCGGCCGGACTGTGTGCCTCAGCCGGTGCTCGATTTGCTGGAAACCTTTGCCCGAAAGCATCTGGTATGGATCGAATACGGCCTGCAGTCCGCCAGTGACGCCACCCTGGCGCGGATCCACCGGGGACATGACTTCGCCGCCTTTCAGCATGCCGTAGCCATGACCCGAAACCGCCGCATTCAAATCTGTGCTCACGTAATTCTCGGGCTTCCCGGCGAAAATCGCGAAACGATGCTGGCCACCGCCAAATCCGTCGCCGATGCCGGCATCGACGGGATCAAAATTCATCTGCTTTACGTGGTGCGCGGCACGGCGATGGAATCGCTTTACGCCTCCGGGGCCTACCGCTGCCTGGAACAGCCGGAATACGTGCAGATAGTCTGCGACATTCTCGAACGCCTTCCCGAGTCGATGGTCATCCAGCGGCTTACCGGCGACCCCCACCCCGAAGAGCTTGTGGCCCCCCAATGGTCGCTGCAAAAACGCGAAACCCTGGCCATGATCCACGCGGAACTGGAGCGCCGCGACACCTGGCAGGGGAAAAAGAGGCTGTGATCAATTATCCCCGACGGGGCGAAACCGCTTGGCCAGGGGATAGCGCCGGCCGTAACCAAAAGCCTTTGACGTGATCTTGATTCCCGGGGCGGCCTGTTGCCGCTTGTATTCGTTTCGCTCCACCCGGGCGATGATGTCCTGGACCTGGGCTGGATCGTGGCCTGCGGCCACCAAGTCCTCAATGCCCTGGAAGTCTTCGATGTAGCCTTTCAGGATGGGATCCAGCAACTCATAGGGGGGCAGATCGTCCTGATCGGCCTGATCGGGTTTAAGCTCGGCGGAAGGAGCTTTTTCGATGATGCGCGCCGGTATCACCGGAGCCTCTTTGTTGATCCATTCGGCCAGTTGGTACACCATGGTCTTTGGCACGTCGGATATGACCGCCAGCCCGCCGTTCATATCCCCGTAAAGGGTGCAGTAACCCACGGCCAGCTCGGATTTGTTTCCCGTGGACAGCAGCAGGCTGCCCTCCCGGTTGGAAATAGCCATCAGTAGCGTTCCCCGGATACGGGCCTGTATGTTTTGCTCGGTGACCTCCGGACAGTTGGCGTCAGTTTCAAAAACCGGGGATAACCCTTCCAGAAAGGCGCCGAAGATAGATTCGATGGAAACGATGTTCAGGGAAACCCCGAGGTTTTTAGCCAGCGCCCGGGTGTCCTCGAAGTTGTCCGGGGAGGTGTAGCGCGAGGGCATGAAAACCGTCTTGACGCTTTCCGGTCCCAGGGCCCTGGCCGCGATGGCTGCTGTCACTGCCGAGTCGATTCCACCGCTAAGACCGATGACCACCTTGGAAAAACCGCATTTGGTCACGTAATCCCGCGTGCCGGTCACCAGCGCCTTGAATACCGAGGCCGTCGTGGAAACCGCCACGTCGTGCACAGCGCCCTTTTTCGCCTTCAGGTCGACGGCGACCATATCTTCGTCAAAATCCGCCGCCCGGGCCAGCATGGCGCCGTTTCCATCAAAGACCGCGCTCATGCCGTCAAACACCAGGCCATCGTTTCCCCCCACCTGGTTGGCAAAAATCACGGGGATATGGTATTTTTTGGCGATGGCCTCGAGCATATGCCAGCGAAACTCCCGCTTTCCGGCAAAATACGGCGAAGCCGAGATGTTGATGATCAGCTCGGCGCCGTCACGCACCAAAAGGTCCACCGGGTCCATGGAATAAATCCGCTTGCTGAAAATGTCCTTATCGTTCCAGGCGTCTTCACAGACAGTCACCCCGATGCGCCACCCCTTGTAGTCAATGCATTTGCACGTTGCGCCGGGCTCGAAATACCGGCGCTCGTCAAAGACGTCGTTGGTTGGCTGCAGCCGTTTGTAGACGCTTTGCAGCACCGTGCCGT
>JBJKSK010000278.1:0-5475 GCA_046704125.1 Desulfobacterales bacterium
ACTTTACTCGCCCCTGCAAGCAGAGGCTTTCTCGTGCGACTTGCATGTGTTAAGCACGCCGCCAGCGTTCATTCTGAGCCAGGATCAAACTCTCCAATTAAACTCCAAATCCCTCTGGGCTAAACCAAGCCAAAAAACCCGGCTCAGCCCTTAAAAGACCCGACTCGTCACTATTTAGTTTTCAAAGATCAAAGAACTGATTCACCAAAAAAGAGAACACCACACCTTTTGCAGAATGGATGTTTAATTTAATAACATTCCGTTTTGCAAGTCAAGCCAAACTTGAGAGCGTCTACCGGTTCCTTTTATCCCAAACCGCTACTTGATATCTCGGTTCCGATTTCCTGTCAAGGTTTCTTTTTGAAGAATGATTTTATGATAGCTTTTTTTACCCGCTCTGAGGACAAGCTCTCTGTTTTGAAAATCGGCCACTTCCACCTGGTGGTCCACCGACGACACCCGAACCCCGTTGATATAGGCTCCACCTTGTTCGATCAACCGTCTAGCGGCACCACTGGATTTGGCCAGTCCGGTTTGTTGAAACAGCTTGAAGGCAGCAATGCCCCCGGAAACGCTTTCGGCTCCGAGAAAGGTATGGGGGACACCATAATCGTTTTCCCTTGCGGTATCCCGGTCAATACCGCTGGAAGGCAACAACCCCTTGGGTACCGGCCGGGTGCCAAACATCGCGGATGCGGCCATATGGGCATTTCGCGCCGCATCGGCTCCATGGGCCAATCCGGTGGCCTCAAAGGCGAGCACGGTCTTAGCCGCGTTGAGATCGGCCCCGCCAAGGGTTTGAACCTGGCGGATCTCATCCATTGGCAAAAAGGTGAACAGCGCCAGAAACCGGGCCACATCCCTGTCGTCGGTATTGATCCAAAACTGGTAATAGTCGTAGGGGGAGGTCCGGTCAGGATCCAGCCAGACAGCGCCTTGATGGGTTTTCCCCATCTTGATGCCGCTGCTGGTGGTAATCAGGGGAAAGGTGATCCCGTAGACCGACTCCTGCCGAACTCGTCGGACCAGATCGACTCCGGCCACGATGTTTCCCCACTGATCGCTTCCACCCATCTGAAGCCGGCAGCCCAACCGATCAAACAATTCCAGAAAGTCATAGGCCTGGAGCACCATGTAGTTAAACTCGATGAAACTCAAGCCCTCTTCGGAATCCAAGCGCATGCGGTAGCTTTCCGCCTTGATCATGCGATTGACGGAAAAAAAACGCCCGATGTCTCTTAAAAACCGCACATAACCCAATTTCGTCAACCACTGGGCATTGTTGAGCAACAGCGCCCGATCTTGCGAAAAATCAATAAACCGTGCCAGCTGCCGCTGAATACCCTGGGCGTTGGCCTCCACATCGGCGAGGGTGAGCATCTGGCGCATTTCCGTCTTGCCGCTGGGATCTCCCACCAGTCCGGTTCCGCCTCCCACTAGGGCAATGGGCCGATGGCCCTGTCGCTGCATGTGGGCAAGTGACATGATGGGCACCAGGCTGCCCACATGCAGGCTGGACGCCGTAGGATCAAAACCAATGTAACAGGTCACGGAGTTTTCTGCGAACAATGTTCTCAGTTCCTGCTCATGGGTGGTGTTTTCTATAAAACCACGTTCGAAAAGTGTATCCAGCACTGTCATGGGCATTTTTCCCTATTTATTGGCGTAAGCCACAGCACGTGTCTCCCGGATCACGACCACCCGGATCTGTCCTGGAAAAGTCAGAGATTCTTCGATTTTTTTCACGATGTCTCGGCTCAGTAATGTGGTCTCCTCGTCGGATACGATCTCACTTTCCACCATGACTCGAATTTCTCTGCCGGCCTGGATGGCATACGAGTTGGTTACACCGGTAAAGGAATTGGCGATCCGTTCCAAATCTTCAAGCCGCTTGATATAGTTTTCCAGCAGCTCCTTGCGCGCCCCCGGTCTAGCGCCAGACAAGCTGTCAGCGGCTTGCACGAGAAAGGCGTAAACGGAAACCGGAGGAACATCCTCATGATGGGCAGCGATGGCGTGGACCACCTTTGGGGCTTCGCCCAATTTTTTGGCCAACTTGGAGCCGATAATCGCATGGGGCCCTTCCACCTCGTGGTCAATGGCCTTTCCGATATCGTGGAGCAGGCCCATTCGCCGAGCCAGCTTGGTGTTCAGCCCCAGTTCCGAGGCCATGATTCCGGAAAGAAAGCCCACTTCCACGGAATGCTGTAAAACATTTTGAGCGTAACTGGTACGAAACTTCAACCGACCCAAGTACATGACCAGATCGTTATGGATGCCGTGCACGCCTAGGTCGAAAGCCGCCTGTTCGCCAGCTTCCTTGATGGTCTGATCTACCTCCAGACCAACCTTTTTAACCACATCCTCGATTCTGGCTGGGTGGATGCGGCCATCTGCGATCAACCGGGTAAGCGCCTGTCTGGCCACTTCCCGGCGCACCGGATTGAATCCGGATAAAATCACGGCCTCGGGGGTATCGTCGATAATCAGGTCGATGCCCGTAGCCGACTCCAGCGCACGGATGTTGCGCCCCTCCCGACCAATGATACGCCCTTTCATTTCGTCGTTTGGAAGCGGGACCACCGAAACGGTACGCTCAGCCACGAAATCTCCGGCATAACGCTGAATGGCGGTGGCCATGATCTTCTTGGCCCGTTTGTCGGCCTCTTCCCTGGTCTCGCTTTCGATTCGCTTAATCAGTTTGGCCCCTTCATAGCGAGCTTCGTTTTCCATGGCCCGGATCAGCAGATCCTTGGCTTGCTCTGAGGTCAGCCCGGAAATTTTTTCAAGCTGCGTCTTTTGGTCCTCGATCAAGGCGTTGCAGATGGCTTCTTTTTTTTGCAGGGCTTGGCCCCGGCCATCGAGGCTTTTTTCGGTCTCAGCGATCTCTCCTTCTTTTTTTTCGATCTGCTCCAGCTTCCGATCGATGTTTTCCTCTTTTTGGATCAGTCGACGCTCGTGCTTCTTGAATTCGGCCTGCGCCTCTTTCATTTCGGCGTCAAAATCACTTTTCATCTTAAACAAGCGATCCTTGGCCTCGAGCTTGGCCTCCTTTAACAGGGTTTCGGCCTGTCTTTGAGCGTCCTGGATGATTCGTCTGGAATCTTCCTCGACGGCCTTGATCTTCTGGGAAAGGACTTTTCCTTTGACCCAGTAGGCCAGGAAAAACCCCACGGCCGTACCAGACAGGATCAATACCAAATGATATTCGGACATACCCTTCTCCTGAAACGATGTATTGCCGCAAACGCCGCGCAATGAGCCGACGACGGCTGTTTTGGCAGGCAAACGGCAAAGCCCAAATCGGGCCGTTGCATTCGACATGCCGTAAGAAGGGATGAAATTGGTGAATGTGCGGGAAAAACCGAGGCGGGAAAATCGAGCCAACAACAAGCCCGGGCTACGAACCGGCTCCAAAGAGTCCAATGGCCTGCAAGGCTATTTTGAATAGAAAGAAAAAAAGGCTGGGATAAAAAGACGCTTTCCCGTGTGTTTGGTGTGAAGTACCCCCGCCTCAGTGCCGTGTTGGCGGGTCTTTGAACCAAAGGTTCAAAGGGGGAGGCTTTATAGCTTCTTTAGGCTTTTCTGTACGAGCAGAACATGCACACCAAAACCAGGGAAAGCCCCCATAAAATAACTGTTGGGTCAAAGAACTTCTTCCAATCACGTACACGGCAGGGGTACACCAACGTCTTTTGTGTCAAAATCGGTTCCACCGAATCCGGGAATTAGCCTGAAATCGGACCGTTTTGTCGCCCGTAGGAGCCACCGTCCAAATTTCCCGTAAATCTCTGACGAGACAAGGTTTCCAGCTGATTTTCCGCCATGGCCTTCCTGACGATAAAGTTGTCCAGGGTGCGGCTCAGATGGGCGGATTTTTTGGATAAACGATCGGTCAAATCGGACAGTTTCTGTTTCAATTCCAGATTTTCGCTGGCCATGTTTAACGCAACGGATAACAGTATCGCAAGCTTGCTGCTATCCAAGACCGCGACCGGATGGCTTGGTATGGCCGCATTGACTTGCTGCAGCAAGTAAGCGGCCACCTCCTTTGCCCGCGCAAACTCGGTTTCTGCCTTAAACGTGTAGTGCTGTCCAAAAAGGTCTATCGTCACATGTGGTTCCACTGGTCGGCAACTGTCCCCTCAGCTCGGTGAAATTTACCTATCCTTTTTCGGCAACATCTCCCAATCGCTTGAGCAACCCGTCAACTTTGTTCCGAATCAGGGCCTTTTCTTCTTGATAACGCTGTTCAGCTTCAATTTTCGCCTTAAAATCACTTTCTAATTTCTCAATCTTATTCCTTAATTCCGCGTTGGTCACTTCCAGAGACCGGCATATTCGGATCAAATCCACGACCTTTGCTTCAATTTCTTCAAACTCCTGCAAAATCCGCACGTTATCCAAATTTCACCTCGTATTTTATGATGCCAATATACGCTTTATACAGGTGTAAAGTCAAGCAGTTTTGCCAAAGCGTGCCCGAAGGATGGACTCGGCCCGGGAAAGATCAGCCATGCTGTTGATACCCATCACCTCAAGCGGGTCGTCTCCGATTACCCCCCCCACCACGCGGCCTTGCCGGTGACCGATGGCCGCAAGATCTGTCAGGTAATACTCGCCCTGAGCATTATCAGGCCGAATTTGATTTAAAGCTGCCATCAAAAACTCGGCCCGAACACAATAAATTCCTGAATTGACTAGTTGGATACGCTTTTGAAACTCATCGGCGTCGGTTTCTTCAACGATACCAACCACCCTTTTTTCGGAGTCAAAAAGCACCCGGCCATATCCGGTTGGCCGATCCATTTGAACGGCCAAAAGCGTGAGATCCCGCTCGAAGCGCAAATGATCCAAGATAAGACGGCGCAACGTATTGGCCGTCACCAGCGGTGTATCGCCGCACAAAATCACCACATGTTCGGTTCCCGCGCTCAAGTAGGGCATGGCTTCTTTGACGGCGTGGCCAGTGCCCAGTTGGCATTTTTGATGACAAAACCCCACGGAGTGCTGCCGGGAAATGACCTGCTCAACCATATCGGCCTGATGGCCGATGACAACCACGATGCGCTCTCCAACCACGGAACGGGCAGTCTCGATGAGGTAAAGCACCATGGGGCGGCCGCCGACTTCGTGCAGCACCTTGGCTTTATCGGATTTCATCCGGGTGCCTTTGCCAGCGGCCAGAATCACCACGCAAATTCCGGGAACCTCTTCTGTTTTGCCCGCTGTTGTATCAGCCATGGATCACCTCCCAAAAAGAAGGCAGGTCGTCTAAAGACGGCCTGCCTTCAGTGTTTCATATTCGAATGACCCGCAAACGAACCTAATTGAATCCGCCCTGTTAGCCTTTTCGGGTCTCGGCCACCCGCATCCGATGCAGAGCACGTTCCAGAGCCGCTTTGGCCCGGGCGAAATCAACATCGGTATCTTTGGTCTGGGCAAGCCTCTTCTGAGCCCGTTCCAAGGCCGATT
>JBJKSK010000279.1:0-3668 GCA_046704125.1 Desulfobacterales bacterium
TTTTTTTCAAGACAAATGAAATCAACAGATTGTATCCTTTAAACTGAGATGGGTTCATATCCCTTACCGGTGAATTTGGCCAGACAAAATCCCTTTCACGGACAAGCAAACATGGGGTTGCGCCGCCGGCACCCCAAGGGCGTAAAAGCCGTTTGAGCACAGCGCCAAATCCTGTTTCCATTCACTGGAAAAGGATCAAAAGGAGAGCTTCATGACCGAATCTGGGGAGTCTAAATTCAGAGGAGTCGCCACCCTCTTCAATCATATCGAGTTAAAAAAATTCTTCAAATTCTATTTGCTGATGATTTTCATCCTGGAATTGGTGATCTTACTGGTTAGTTTTCTCTGCCAGCTGCAGCCGATCAATATCCCCTTTCCCTGGAAATACTATTTTTTAGCTTCATTTCTGGTGCCCATCGTCATCACCTTTTTGCTGGGTCTTTTTGTCACCGCCTTCAATGTGTTTATTTTCGGCAATCCGCCCGAAACAGAGCCAAGCGGCATCGAGGGAAACGGGGATGGCAAAAAAAAACGCTACCTGGACAAGGTCAACGTCTCGCTTCATTTTCTCAAACAGGCGCCTTTTCTGCTCAGCCTGCTCTTGCTCGGGGTGCTTGCGCTCATTTTATCCCAGTTGGATAAAATTTTGACCCTCTTTGGCCAAATCGGCGAGCGCGCTGTGAACTATATCTTCATTTCGTTGGGCGTGCTGCTGGCCATCGGCACGGTATTTGGCATCATCTGGCTGGTCATGCGCTACAAACTCGACAAGATGCGCGCCCAATACGAATACAAACGCGAGATCATGGAACAACTGGGAATGATCATCACAGACGACAACACCGTTATCAGCAACACCGGTCAAATCCTTTCCCTTCCCGACGCCGTCGCCAAGGCGCAATCCAAAAAAGGGGACAATCCGCTGCTCATCGGTGCTTCAACCAAACAGCCGCCCCAGTAAAGGATCAAAAGGAGACCTTCATGACCGAATCAGAAAAGTCTAAATTCAAAGGAGTCGCCACTCTCTTTGATCATATCGAGTTAAAAAAATTCGTTAAATTTTATGTCCTGATGATCTTCGTCCTGGAATTGCTGATCTTATTGTTCTGTTTTCTCTGCCAGCTGAAGCCGATCAATATCCCCTTTCCCTGGAAATATTATTTTTTATCCTCGGCTCTGTTGCCCATCGTCCTTACCTTTATGCTGGGACTCTTGGTCACCGCCTTCAATGTGTTTATTTTCGGAAACCCGCCCGACATGGAGCCAGGCGGCATCGGAGACAGGGCAGATGGAGAAAAAAGGCGCTACCTGGACAAGGTCAGCGTCTCGCTTCATTTTCTCAAGCAGGCGCCTTTTATGCTCAGCCTGCTGTTGCTGGGGGTATTTGTGATCGTTATCGCCCAGCTGGATAAAATTTTGATTTTTTTGGGTCGAATCGGCGCGCAGGCAATGGACTATATCTTCATTTCGTTGGGCGTCATGCTGGCCATTGGTACGGTATTTGGCATCATGTGGCTGGTCATGCGATACAAGCTCGACAAGTTGCACGCCCAATACCAATATAAGCGCGAGATCATGGGGCAACTGGGAATGATCATCACAGACGACAACAATGTTATCACCAACGCCGGCCAAATTCTTTCCCTTCCCGACGCCATCGCCAAGGCGCAATCTAAAAAAGGGGACAACCCGCTGCTCATCGGCGCCTCAATCAAACACCCGACCCTTTGAGGGAGGAAAATCCGGAGTACTGGAGTGATGAACTTTCACTTCGACATCCTCGCACCGGTTTATGATCGATGCGTTCGCCTCATCGATCCCCTGCGCCTTCAACGGCTGCTGAATCTTCCACAAGGGGCCTGGCTGCTGGATGCCGGCGGCGGAACCGGCCGAGTAGGGTACCGGCTGCGCCCGAAGGCCGGGCATCTGGTGATCAGCGACCTGTCCCTGGCGATGCTGAAACAAGCCGGCCGCAAAGGCGATCTTTTGCCCGTGCAAACCCACGTAGAATCCCTTCCCTTTCCCGGGGCCATATTCGACGGCATCCTGGTAGTCGACGCACTTCACCATTTTTGTGATCAGGAAGCCTGCATCGCAGAACTGGTGCGCGTGCTCAAACCGGGTGGACGGCTTGTCATCGAGGAACCTGATATTTCCCGGGCAAGCATCCGGTGGCTGGCCCTGGCCGAAAAACTGGCTCTGATGAAAAGCCGTTTTCTGACCTCCGAAGCTATCGGCCGACTGCTCAGGGCCAGGGGGCTTGAAACCACAGTGGAAACCGACGGCCGATGGATTTTCTGGGTGGCGGCAACCAAACCGAAATGCGAATTTTTCTGATATGGACATCTACTACGTGGATGGGAAATTCGTCCCCGCCGATGAAGCGTTTATCCCGGTCAACGACATGGCCGTGCTTCGGGGCTACGGGGTGTTTGACCTGTTGCGCACCTACGGTGGGAAGCCTTTTTTCCTGGAAGCGCATATCAATCGCCTATACAAGTCGGCGCAAAAAATCGGTATGGCCATTCCCTGGTCCAAGGCCCAAGTCACCGATATTATCCTGGAAACCCTGGCGAAAAACTCCCACCCGGAATCCAACATCCGAATCGTGGTCACCGGCGGTTCCAGCCCCGATTTCTCCACCCCCAAAGGCCAGCCGCGGCTGCTGGTGTTAGTCTCCGCCGTTTCTCAACTTCCAGAGCAGTGGTATACCCATGGGGTCAAGATCATTACGGTTCGCGTCGACCGGCCCCTGGCCGGGACCAAGAGCATCGACTACATCTCGGCGACCATCGCTATGAAAAAAGCCGGCGAGCAAGGCTCCGTAGAGGCCATTTACATGGACCGGGACGATTTCGTCCAGGAGGGAACCACCAGTAACCTCTTTGCCTTTTTCGGCAATCGGCTGACCACCCCGGGTCGTGGTATCCTGGCGGGAATCACGCGGGAAGTCACCTTGGACTTGGCCAAAGGGCTTTTCGATATTGACATTCGGGACATCCGGCGGGCGGAGCTGTTGACCGCCGACGAGATTTTTATCACCGGCACCAACAAAGGCATGGTCCCCGTGGTTCAAGTCGACGCCACCACTATCGGCGATGGTCGCCCCGGACCTCGAACTCGGCAGATGATCCAGGAGCTGGCCGATCAAACCGCCCGTTTTTCCGCCCAGTGCTGAACCCGCCCCGAAAGGCCACGAAGAATTGTTTTTTTGGAAAGGGAAAAAAGGCGGGAAAGCGCGCAACCGATTTCCAGAGTCCCTACCAGCGCATCAGGACAGCCCCGTAAGTCAACCCGGCTCCGAACACATCCAACAGCACCGTTTGCCCCGCTTGGATCCGACCGTCTCGCACCGCCACGTCCAGAGCCGTCGGAACCGTGGCCGCCGAGGTGTTCCCGTAGCGCTCCAGGTTCAAGACCACCTTGTCCCAGGGCAGACCCATGCGCCGAACCACGGCATCGATGATGCGCAGATTGGCCTGATGGGGGACAAACCAATCCAAGGACTCCACGGTCAGGTTGTTTTTGGCCAATAGCGTTTCGGCAAATTCGGAAAGCGTGCGAACCGCCACTTTAAAGATCTCCCGGCCGTTCATGCGAATCTTGCCCAACTTTTGCGAATAGGTTTCCGGGGTGATCTCCACGCTGGAACCGCCGCCAGGTATATG
>JBJKSK010000280.1:0-6055 GCA_046704125.1 Desulfobacterales bacterium
AACGGCGTACGGGGAACCGGGCTGCGGCCGGTGTCGAGTTGCGCCTGGCTTTCAGCAAGGATTCGGCTCGATTCCGAGAGTGCGAGATCAATCATCTGACCATCCAGCTGCAGTCCACGGGGATGTACGATTCCACCGCAGACCTTGGCGACGGGAGGCGTTTTTTGGGCACCTATGGGGTGGCCAGGGACGTCAGCGACAGACGGATGCTGGAAGCCCAGTTGCGCCAGTCCCAGAAGATGGAGGCCCTTGGAACGCTAGCTGGTGGAATTGCCCATGATTTCAATAATCTGCTCATGGGCATCGAGGGCTATGCCTCCCTGGCGCTCATGGACTTGGATCCGGAGCACCCTTCGGTCAAAAAGATCGCCTCCATTGAAGAACATGTCCAAAGCGGCGCCGATTTGACTCGCCAGCTGCTGGGCTTTGCCCGAGGGGGCTCGGGAAATGTCAAGTCCACCGATATCCAATACCTGGTGAAAAAAACTGCCGATCTGTTTGGCCGTACCAAAAAGGAAATCGTCATCCACAAGTCTTTTAAGAAAGACCTCTGGCCGGCCCACGTAGATGAGGGACAGATAAAACAGGTGCTGCTCAATCTTTTTGTCAACGCCTGGCAGTCGATGCCCGGTGGTGGTGAAATTTTTATCGAGGTCAACAACGTCACGATTTCTTCGGATCGGGCCGCAGAACTGGGCATATCCCCAGGGGGTTTTGTCCAGATCACGGTGCGTGATACCGGGATCGGGATGGATAAAGACGTTCAGGAACGAATTTTTGAACCTTTTTTTACCACCAAGGAGCGGGGCCGGGGCACGGGATTGGGCCTGGCAACGGCTTACGGGATCATCTCCGGCCATGGCGGGGCCATCACCGTCTCCAGTTGCAAGGGAAACGGCAGCACATTTTACCTATACCTTCCCCAATCCGTGCAGTACCTTCCAGAGATCAAGTCCGAACACGCTCTGGTTCAAAATGGCCAGGAGACGGTGCTGGTCGTCGATGATGAAGATGCCGTGATTTTTGTGACCACAGACATGTTAAAAAGACTTGGCTATAACGTGCTATCGGCACGAAGCGGCACCGAGGCCGTCGATATCTTTGCCAAGTCCAGCGATAAAATTGATTTGCTCATCCTGGATCTGATCATGCCCGGTATGGGCGGGGGGGTGACCTACGATCTGGTCAAACAGATCAACGATAGCGTCAAGGTACTGATTTCTAGCGGCTACAGCTACCCCGGCGAGGTCGAGCAGCTCATGCAGAAAGGCTGTGACGGATTTATCCAGAAACCCTACGACATTTATCAGATTTCCTCAGCGGTGCGTGAAACCCTGGACAAGCGCGCTCCGTCCCAGTGACAACCTTGAACCCGTGCGTCTGGCCCTTTTTCCGCAACAGACGTCAAGGGGTTTCAAAAATCCAATTTAAAGAGGAGCCTGTGGAGATACCAGACGATTCGAACCAAGGCGACAACGATATGTCCCAGCGGGTCCCGTGCGCGGACGACAGCTGCATCGGAACTATCGGGCCAGATGGGTTG
Organism: Desulfobacterales bacterium; assembly: GCA_046704125.1. Classification (GTDB taxonomy): domain Bacteria; phylum Desulfobacterota; class Desulfobacteria; order Desulfobacterales; family JBJKSK01; genus JBJKSK01. The sequence continues at coordinate 1,544 of JBJKSK010000280.1, forward strand.
TGCCGGATTTGTGGTCGCCCTTTATCGGCAGGCGAGGCTGAACCCGCGCTGGCTGAAAACCATGAAAATGAAGCATTCGATCCGGTGGAGGCCGAGCACCAAACGCCTGAACCTGAGGATGAAGCCTTGTTTGAAAAAGAAGCAGAGATGCTCGAAATGGGTGAAGACGACTGGCAGGAGAGGGTGCTTTGTAGTGACGAGAGTTGCATCGGTGTTCTTGGCGCTGACGGCCTGTGCCGGGTGTGTGGAAAACCGGGTGACAGCCGGTAGCTTTTTGGGGCAGTTCGTCTTTTATTGGTTTCCGGATTTTCGAACCTACCAGATTGTGGCCCCGGCCATTTCCGCAAGGCCGTTGCCAACCGCATTTTCAGGATTTTACATTAATTCCAGCCCGCTTAGCCACCCATGAATCGACTGTCCGTCAAATCCGATGCCTTGTTGTTGCTCACGGCCCTTATCTGGGGATTTGCCTTTGTGGCCCAGCGGGTGGGCATGGAGTACGTGGGCCCCTTCACCTTCAACGGGGTGCGCTTTGCCCTGGGAGGCCTGTCACTGCTGCCGTTGCTGCTTCGAAACAGAAATTCCCCATCCGCTCTCGCCGGCAAAGGCAATCCTGGATCCCGGGCCCTGTTGCTCGGTGGAGCGGCAACCGGTTTGGTCCTGTATGCCGGGGCGTCCCTTCAGCAGATGGGACTGGTATACACGACTGCAGGAAATGCCGGTTTCATCACGGGGCTTTATGTGGTGATCGTACCGATACTTGGACTGCTCTGGAGGCAGAAAACGGATGCCGGCACCTGGATCGGGGCCGTTTTGGCGGCGGTCGGGTTATATCTGCTTAGCGTCACCGAATCTTTCGACATTTCATTCGGAGATCTTCTGGTACTCATGGGCGCGTTTGTCTGGGCGGGCCATGTGCTGCTTATCGGATGGTTGTCGCCAAAGATCGACCCGTTGCGCCTGGCCTTTGCCCAGTTTTGCGTCTGCTCCGTGCTTAGCCTGGCTACTGCCGTTTGTGTGGAGACCATCACCGTGTCGGGGCTTTTTCATGCGGCGGTGCCGATTCTCTATGGCGGGTTTCTTTCCGTTGGCATCGCTTATACCCTTCAGGTTGTCGCCCAGCAATACGCTCACCCGGCTCATGCGGCGATTCTGTTGAGCCTGGAAGCCGTCTTTGCCGCCATCGGGGGCTGGATGCTTCTTGGCGAGACCTTTACCGCGCGGGGGATACTGGGTTGTGCGCTGATGCTGTCGGGTATGCTGCTTTCTCAGCTTTGGACCTTTATCCGTGCCCAGCTGGCTGTTTGCAGCCCATGAAGCCGAACTTCCAAAACCTCAAGATGGGCCATGCCCGCAAGGCGGAAGGTTATTTAAACATGAGATATGCATCCATCGACTCGAAGCTTTTTGTGCAAAACCGTCAACGTCTGGTAAAACATTTGGAATCAAGTGCTGTGGCCGTGTTTAATGCCGGCGATGTGCTGCCAACCAGCGCCGATGGCATCAGATCCTTTGTGCAGCAGACCGACTTGTTTTACCTGTGTGGCCTGGATCAGGAGGAAACGATTCTGGTGCTGTGCCCCGGGGCTGCTCAGGAAAAGCACCGGGAGGTGCTCTTTATCCGCCCTACCAGCGACGATATCGCCCAGTGGGAGGGCCACAAGGTCTCCCAGGAAGAAGCGCGCAAGATATCGGGGATAGCCACCGTCTATTGGACGACGGAGTTTGACCGGGTGTTTCGCTCCCTGGCCTTGGAGTCGGAGCGGATCTATCTCAACACCAATGAGCACGAGCGGGCCGAAAGGACCGTGGAGACTCGGGATGTCCGATTTATCAAGTGGTGCCGGAAGGCGTTTCCTTTGCATCAGTACCGCCGTTTAGCGCCGATTATGCATGAATTACGGGTCGTGAAATCTGAAATTGAGGTGTCGCTGATCCGGGAGGCCTGCCGGATTACCGAAAACGCGTTTCGGCGGGTGCTTGGCTTCATGAAGCCGGGGTGCTGGGAGTTTGAGGTCGAGGCGGAAATCGTCTGTGAGTTTTTAAAAAACCGAAGCCGGCGGCCGGCCTATGCCCCGATCATCGCTTCGGGAGCCGATGCGTGTGTGCTGCACTACATCAAAAACGACAAACCGTGCCAGGACGGCCAACTTGTGCTGATGGATTTTGGTGCTGAATACGCTAATTATGCTGCGGACATGACCCGCACCATCCCGGTCAATGGCAGGTTCACCCCCCGTCAGCGGGCCGTCTACGACGCGGTGTTGCGGGTGCACCGGCAAGCCGTGCAGATGCTTGTCCCCGGAAACACCCTGGACGGCTATCACAAGGCTGTGGGACAATGCATGGAACGTGAGCTCATCGCCTTAGGTTTGCTGGATGCCACTGCGGTTAAGGACCAGGATGTTGAAAAACCGCTGTACAAGCAATATTTCATGCACGGCACCTCACACTATCTGGGGCTTGACGTGCACGATTATGGCCGCCGAAACAAACCGTTTGAGCCCGGGATGGTGCTGACCTGCGAGCCGGGTATCTATATCCGGCAGGAGGGCATCGGTGTGCGTATCGAAAACGACATTCTGATCACCGAGGAGGCTCCCGTGGACCTGATGGCCTCTATTCCTATCGAGGCGGAGGAAATCGAATCGTTGATGAACGCGTGAAGGCTATTTTCAGGCGTTTAGCTTGCGGAGTATCCCGCCTTGGGTATACAGACGGTCATAGGGACTTATCAGAAAAATGAACCGTTGTAAAATCAAGGAGTCGTCCATGCGTATTTTGCTGGCGGAAGATGATTTAAAGATTGCCTCCTTTATCATCAAGGGGCTCAAGGCGGCCGGTTTTGCCGTGGATCATGCCGCAGACGGCGAATTCGGCCTTGATTTGGCCATGACCGAACCCTATGACACGGCCATCATAGATGTGATGCTTCCAAAAACAGACGGATTGTCGCTCATCGCAGCCATGCGGCGGGAAAAGATCAACACACCGGTGATTATCCTCAGCGCCAAGGATGCCATAGACGACAGGGTCCGGGGTCTCGAAGCCGGGGGGGATGATTATTTGACCAAGCCCTTTGCCTTCTCTGAGCTCCTGGCCCGTGTGCAGGCCCTGATCCGGCGCGCCACCGGAGCCTCTGAACCCACGCGATTGACCGTGGGGGATTTGACGCTGAACCTGATCACCCGGGAGGTGTTCCGGGACGAGTCCCCCTTGGAACTGCAGCCCCGGGAATTCGCCCTTTTGGAATATCTCATGCGAAACGCCGGCCGGGTGGTTTCAAAGACCATGATCATGGAACATGTCTGGGATTACCATTTCGATCCCATGACCAATGTTGTGGAGGCCCGCATCTGCAGGCTGAGGGACAAAATCGACCGGGATTTTTCCGGTAAAATGATCCATACGGTCAGAGGCGTGGGTTATGTTCTCAAACCGGCTTCGTAGGCTGCGCCACACGCTGGCCTTTCGGCTGACCCTGTGGTATGCGGCGATTTTCTCACTATCCGCCTGTGTTGCATTTCTCTTCTTTTATTTTTTGATCACCACGGTGATCCGGGATCAGACGGATCAGGAATTGATAGGCAAGGTAAATCAGTTTTCCACCCTGATGTCGACGCGCGGAGTTGAAGCAGTCAAGCAAATGGCGCTTTTCGAAGCCAAGGCCGCCGGTGTGAATAAAGTCTTTTTCCGGCTGCTCTATCCTTCAGGCGAGGTTTTTTCTTCATCCAACATGTCCTACTGGAGAAATATCCCCGTGGCCAGAAGCGCGATCCGCCAACTCATCGAAGGCCACCGGCTGGTCTTTGAAAATATTCCCATCCCGGAGCGAAAAACCGGTGTCAGGGTTATCTACGCGGTGATTGGACCGGGTATTATCCTTCAGGTGGGACAATCGGCGGAGCCTTTCGAACGGTTTTTTTCGGCCTTCAAACGCATGTTTCTGGCCACCATGGGGATGCTCTTGGTCGTGGCGACCATCAGCGGCTGGTTCATGGCTCAGCGCGCGCTGGCCGGCTTGGCCGCGGTGACCCGCACGGCTAAAGAGATCTCCAATGGAAACCTAAACAAGCGCGTGCCGGTAAAGCCCTGGGGGGATGAAATCGATCAGCTGGCCCTCACCTTCAACGGCATGATAGATCGGATCCAGACGTTGATTGCCGGTATCCGGGAGATGAGCGACAACATCGCCCATGATCTGAAAAGCCCGGTGACCCGGATTCGGGGCCAGGCCGAAATCACGCTGACCACCTCGACCGGTCGGGCCGAATACGAGGCCATGGCCGCGGGCACCATCGAGGACTGCGACCGGCTTCTAGATCTGATCAACACCATGCTGGCCATATCGCGCGCCCAAGCCGGGGTCGAGCCCATGGTTCTTGACATGACGGATATGGCGCTGCTCGTGCAAAATGCCTGCGAACTCTTTGCTCCCATGGCTGAAGACAAAACCGTTGAGTTGCGTTTTCATGCCAATAGGTATTATAAATTGAAAGGTGATGTGAGAAT
>JBJKSK010000281.1:0-11058 GCA_046704125.1 Desulfobacterales bacterium
CGGGCCGGGGCCTCGTCGCTTTTGGGTAGATAACCGATCACGGCCCACTGCGTCGGGCGAGGCGGAGGCGGATCCGCCCAGCCTTCTTCGGGTTCGATTTCGGGGTCCTGAACCACCACCCCCTGGAGTCCGAACTGGTAAAAAATATCGGAAATCAAATCCGTAGCCAGCCGGGGCTCCGGGGCCTCAAACGTCACTTTCGTCTCTATCCATTTCATGGGGTTTCGATTACATATCCATTATATCAAATGGTTGAATGATTATTGAGGTTTATTCGCCAACGGGTGAAGGCATCCCGTCCAAAACAGGCATTTTCCCGGCTTCGGGCCGGGACGCAAATTTTCCCCTGGGCGGGTTGAAATACCCGAATTTGAGTCGTGGAAACCGGCGGCGAATGGAATCGAGCAAAAACCGCATTCCCATTGGTTTTCCGATCGGAGCCGCCTTTTCCATAGCCTGCCAGTAGCGCAGGGGGTCGTAGTTGAGATTTCGCCACTGGATCAGATGAATCGGGTGCTTTTCGATCATCTCGGTGAGGGCTTGAACCTCCTGGGGCGTGTCGGTGAAACCCGGCGAGTTGAGGTAATTGAGCGAAACAAAGCCGTTGTGGCCAAGCGCGACATCGATGCTTTCAACCACGGCGTCGAACCGATAGTTGGTGGGCCTGAAATAGGCTTCGTAACAGGTTTTCCGGGCGCTGTTGAGCGAGACTCGGATGCTGTCCAGACCGGCTGAAAAAAGCCGGTCCACCACATCAGGCCTACTGGCGTTGGTGTTCAGGTTAATGGTGCCTTTGCTGGTATCGGCCCGGATGCGCCGGATGGCCGGTTCGATGACTTCAGCAGCCAGAAGAGGGTCACCCTCGCAGCCTTGGCCGAAGCTGACGACACCGTGTCTGACCCGTTGGAAATGGGCCAGGGCTACATCGGCGATTTCTTTCGGTGTCGGGGTAAAGGCGATGCGATTTTGACTGGCGCAAATTTCTGGGTTTGGCTGCAGCGAAATGCAGCCCAGGCAGCGGGCGTCGCAATGCCTGGAAGTGGGCAAAGGCGCTTCGAAACGGCCGAGGAAAAAATTTTTTGCTGCCGGACACCCGTAGGTTAGCGCGCAGTGCTCCAGGTGCTGGCGCAGACGGTTTCCAGGCAGCAAACGGGCCATTTTTTCAACGCCTGCGGCCACTTTATCGGGATTCATCAGGCGAAGATCCTGGCGCCGCTCCCAATCCACGCGGATCACGGCGGATCGAAAACCCCCGGAATGCCATCCTACCGCACCGTAGGAAAACAGAGGCAGAAATCCGGCATCTTCGCGCTCCTGGTACGCCGGTACATGAGTGGTTACATATCCCGGTGAATTGAAGGCGGCTACGGGGTAGATCGGTGTCCCGGGCTCGAAAGGGTTTTCCCTCAGTGCCTCAAATTTTCCGGTATTGAGGTTCCATAGCACCGGCAGCCGTTGGGGGAGATACATCAACTCCGTTCCGTAGGAAAGCTTCATTGCGTCCTGAACGTTGAGAGCCGTCAACACCGGTCCGGCCATTCCCACGGCGGCATATCCGTCCAGGTCAAAAATGGATCCGACGGCATCGGCAACCACGGCGGTTAAAAACCGGGATTCGACGGATTTGCCTTTTTTCCTCATCACTCCAGCTAATCCTTACGCATTCACATGCCGTTGGGAGTAAACACATACCCGATCGATCGCTTGCTTCGGAAAAAAGCCGGTTTTCGAGGGTTGGGTTCGAAGTATTTACGGAATCGGACCATGAAGTTGTCTACGGTCCGGGTTGAGGTGCCCTGGGAGTATCCCCAGCCCAAGGCCAACAATTTCTTGCGCGACAGCGGCGTACCCGGATTGGCGATAAAGACCTTGAGCAGCTTTATCTCCAGTTCGGTGAGGCTTATGTGGCCGGCCTGGCATCGGGCAGAAGAGGTCTGGAAATCGATTTCGTTGTCTCCGAAGCAAAAGACGCGGGGAATTGCCGAGCCATCCGGCTCCTTTCCAGGGGGCCGGTTCCAGGCGGCACGCTGCAACAGACGATCCACCCGAAGCAAAAATTCCTCGAGGTTAAAGGGCTTGGCCAGGTAGTCGTCCACCCCAAAGGACAGCCCTTTGATCCGGTCGTCCGGGGCCGCCCGGGCCGAGAGGATCAAAATCGGCAGTTGTTCGTTGTCCAGGCGGATATTTTGCAGCACCTCCAAACCGTCGATGCCCGGCAGCATGATGTCCAGTACAATGAGATCCGGTTGCCAGTTTTTCCACTCCTGAAGGCCGTTGACCCCATCGGAGGAGATGCGCACCGTGTAATCTTGCAGCGTCAAATTGAGCTTGAGCCCCTCGGCGATGTGCGCTTCGTCTTCGATGATCAAAATTTTGGGTGACGGTGTCCTTTTCATGGCAAACCATTGAGAGGAAGGCTCAGGGTGAAAATCGATCCTTTTCCCGGCCCCGGGCTTTCAGCGGAAATACGGCCCTTGTGAATCCGTGCGATGCTGTCGACCAGATAGAGCCCCAGTCCGCTACCCTTGGCCGACATATTGTCCGAATTGCCGACTTGATAAAATTTTCTAAAAATTTTATCAAGATGAGCCTTTTCTATCCCGATGCCGTTGTCCTGAAACCGAATGAGCAGGTGGCGCTTACGGGTCTCAAAGATGACGTCGATGCGCGGCGGCGTGTTCTGGTTGTATTTGATGGCATTGGTAAACAGGTTCATCAGCAGCATTTCGAACAGGGGATGGTTGATCCGGCACAGAAACGATCGGCCCGCCGGGTTGTAAAGATTCACCTCGCAGTCGCGGAACAGGTCCCGATTGTCCTGGTAGAAGTGATTTACCACTTGCGCCAGTTCCCGTATGGCAAATTCGCCGCCGTAGCTTTTGCTCTCGATTCGCGCCAGGTTCAGGATCCGGTTGATATTTTCCAACAGGCGCCCGGCATCCTGGAGCATATAATGAACATATTTGACCTGATCGAATCGGGGTAGTTCGTGTTTTAAGAAGGTCTCCAGGTACAGCTTCATGGAGGTGACCGGGGTTTTGAGTTCATGAGTGAAATTATTGATGAAATTGTGCTGAAGCCGGTAGAGCTGTTGGGTTTTTTGATTGTAGGAAAATATGGTAAAAATGCCCAAGAGGATGATGACCACGAGAATCGACAGCACCAGGATGACCACCCAGGTCTGGGAGGCCAGGACCTGCCCGGAGTCTAAGTTGAACCGGCGCACCACGGCCTTGAGCCCGGTGCTGACTTTTACGTACCAGTAAATGTACAGAAAAAGAGACAGCCCAAGGGCCAGGATGGAAAAAATAAAAATGGCGATGGGATGAAAAAACCACTTTGATCGGCTCATAATCTTATCGTTTACTGAACACCGGAACAGGTGTCAATGTGCAAGATTGGAATAATCGGGTCCCGCGATGCAATCGCGCGGGAAAAGCGCCCAGGTTTGATTTCGTATGCCATAAAATGCTATAGGCATGGGAAAAATCCGGGCAAAATGACCGGTTCTGGGAAAATAGCCTTTCGGGATGCGCTATTGGGAGACAGGACGTGACGCAAGAAAGCGACTCGCTGGTTGCCGAAAATTATTTTTTACAGCCCGGTTACATCTATGTGACCGAAAAACCGGTGATCATCTCCGCGGTGCTGGGCTCTTGTGTATCGGTGTGCCTCCATGACCGCAAGCGAAAGGCTGGCGGGATGAACCATTTTTTGCTTCCCGCCATTTATGACAAGGGCAAGACCACGGCGCGTTATGGCAATGTGGCTACCCTGGCCCTGATCCGGATGATGCTCAACAGTGGTTCCAAGATCAAGCACCTGGAGGCACAGCTATTTGGCGGGGCTTTGGCTCCCAAATCGTCTGCACGGGATGTGGGCAGGGAAAATACTCAAATGGCCCGTCAGATTCTGGCCCGGCAGGGGGTGAAGATCACCTCCGAAGATGTCGGGGGGCAACGCGGAAGAAAGATCGTTTTTAATACCCACACCAACGAGGTGGCCCTGTTTAGACCCGACCGCCTCCGGCAGGGAGACTGGTATCCTTACGAAGACAGCCGGTAGGCCGCCGATGCCTTGGGCAAAAAAGACGCGGCCGTCTGGCGGGCGTGTCAACCACCGGGATTTGATTCCTGGCCTGTGTCTGAAGCCGGAAGCACGATGGCTCTTTTTTCCGGGTCCCGGTGAGGACGGTAGACGATGGCGATATGGCCGATGATGCCGGCTAGTTGGCAATCGGCTGCTGATTGGATGGATGTTGCGATGGCTGTTTTCTGGGCTTTTTCCTTGAATTCGTTGAATTTGATCTTGATCAATTCGTGCGTGTCGAGGGCCTGCTCGATGGAGTTGATAACGGCAGGCGTTAGCCCGCTTTGGCCGATGAGCACCACCGGTTTGAGCTTGTGGGCCAGCGAGCGGAGATATTTTTTCTGTGGACTGGAAAGTGGGTTCACGTTGGGTTCTCCTGGTAAACGGTTGTGACCATGCCGTCGGGGGCACCGTCAAATGGATTCATATAAGAAAGGCTATGATGTTTGCAACCCGAATATGACTTGGCTTTCTGGAGGGCGGGTTGCCGATGCATGTATCGAGTTTCCTTTTCATGGCTCTATATACGATACCAAAATAAAGATTGCACCTCCGGTTCGCTGTGATATTATCGGCGGCAGGAAGCTATCGATATATAGGCGGCAATTCCCAAGTCTATAGCTGTTGAACACCGAATATGGATGAGACGATCGAGTCGGGAACGGCCGGCAAAGGCCGGAGGAAAAGGTTGGGCGAAAGGATACGACCATGAAAATTCCAGGGTTAAACAGTGCCAATACCAGCTCCGAGACGGTCCGACAGGCGCCTTCCCAACCTACTGAAAACTCTGCTCAGAAGCAACAACCGGCTCCATCCTCCAAACCGCCGGCGGATACGGTGCAGCTTTCCCAAGCGGCAAACAATCTTTATCACCAGGCTCAACAGCAGACGGAGGTCCAAAAGGCCAGCATGGCAACCAGAGCCAGTCAGCAGCCGCCCGGAAGTGTATTAAACACCGTGGCGTGATACCGCGGGGCAACCAAGCAGCACACCAACCACGGAGACACCTTCTTCGATGACGGAAATTGCGAATCGAATTGAATTCGAGCGGCCGGACCTGTCGACTCTGAGCCAGGAATACACGGTCGTTGATCTTCATTTTCACACGAAGCATTCCGATGGGACGAGCTCTGTGGCCGAGGTGGCTGACCGTGTGCGGGAACTGGGTATCGGGCTTGCCGTCACCGATCACAACCAGATTCGCGGTGCTGTTGAACTCCAGCGCTATACCGACTTGTTGATCATCCCCGGCATCGAGGTGACTTCTGCAGAGGGGTCCCATCTGCTGGTGTATTTTTACGACATGGAAGGACTGGTGCGCTTTTATCAGGAAGATATCGTCCCCTTCAGGGGGCTAGATGTCATGAGCTCCATCGCTTTGCCGATGGAGGCGATCATCATGAGAGCGCGCGCCTACCACAGCCTGGTCATTTTCCCCCACCCTCACTGCGCGGCGTACACGGGGGTTTGCAACCTTCAGTTTTCAAAGCAGCGGCGCAATCAGTTATTTGCGATGACCGATGGAGTCGAGGTGATCAATGCGGGCAACATGAGCAAATGGAACCTGAAATCCGCCGTGCTCGGGTTCAACCTGGGAAAGGCCATCACCGGAGGCAGCGATGGACATGCCCTCAACCACATGGGCAGGGCGGTGACGTATGCATCATGCCGGAAAGAGCCAACAGCCTTTCTGGATGCGGTCAAAAATCAACAGGCCCGGGTCGTGGGAAAAGAAATGGCATTCTTGCGGAAGGTGACCACCAACGGGTTGAAGTTGCGTACAAATATCCGAAATTGTCCGGATCTAATGGGAAAAAACATCCGATACAGCTATTCGGTGATCAACTCCAAATCCCGGACGCTCAAGGAAAACGTCAGGCGCAGTCTAAGCGGGAGGATGCGTAAAAACGGCTGGTGGCAAAGCCTGTAGTTTTTGCCGGCAAGGACCGCCGGCGCCCTGCGATGGATCCACTCCAAGACGGGGCGGTGTTGCCGTAAAGGCAACCGCCCCGTCTTTTTTGCATTATGACACCATGTCGATCAGCGATCCCAGCATCTCGTTTTGGGCTTTGATGGCCTTGAGATTGGCTTCATAACCTTGTTGGGTGGGAATCATACCTGAAAGTTGTTGGGTCAGGTCCACGTTGGAAGGCTCCTGGGCCTTGGCATCGGGTTTTGTCCCGGCGGCAAGGCCCGTGGACCCGTCCGGGCGGGAAATGCTTACTACGACGCCGCCTTTAGCCCCTTCCGTCAAGACCGCGCTGCTTTCCTTGAACCCGTTGGTATCGACGTTGGCGATATTGTTGGCGGTCACATTCATCTGGGTTTCCATGGCCTGGATGGCCGAAAGGTTGTTGCTGACTGAATTCATTGGGACCTCCCTCCTGGATCAACATCATCGGGTTTCTATCCGGATGGCGGCCGGTTGCGGCCAAGGCAATGATGTGGGGCGGCGTGGAAAAACTCACAGAATGTGGACTTTTTTAAAACACGACTTAGCAACCCTGCTACCCTGTCCCGAATTCTTGCGGAGTTAGGCCAGCGGCTTTGCGTCCCACCCTTTCGGATAGTTTGCCTTTTTCCTGAATGCTACACCAGCAGATACTGATTGACAACCTTTTTCTGTTTATCTTACCTTTGCCTTGGCTGCAGCGCGTATTTGGCGGAAGGGGTCCCCAAAATGGGATCGGTAATCCCGACGCCGGCGAGGCCAATTGATCAATGGAGGATCTGGGTTGTGGCGGTTTCTGATAGCGATATCTATGACCTTTGTATCATCGGTTGCGGTCCGGGGGGCTTTGCCGCCGCCATGCGTGCGGTGGATATGGGCAAGCATGTCTGTGTTCTCGAGGGAGGACAACTTGGGGGTACCGCGGTGATGTGGGGCGCGCTGGCTTCCAAGACCATGTGGGAGTTGGCCAAGGATTTTGCCGTGGCTTCCAAAACCAATCGGGGCTACCGCTGCCAAAGGCTTACGGTTGATTTTCAGGAGGTCCGCAATACCGTCATGCGGGCAGTTCGGGAAAAGACCCGGCAGATGGCCATCCAGATAGGGGCTTTTGATCCGGCCCACTGGAACGGCCCAGGTTCCCTGACTCTCAAGCGGGGTTGGGGCCGGTTTGCCTCCAGGAATACGGTGGAGGTGCACTATGCGCATGGACGCCGGGAGGTGGTTCAGGCCCGGTTTTTTCTCATTACCGCCGGATCTCGGCCGAGGCCCTTTCCCGGCGTGGTGGTCGATCAACAGCGGATTCTGGATTCCGACGGGATCCTTCGGCTCAAATCGTTTCCACGGAAAATGATGATTGTCGGCGCCGGAATCACCGGCTGTGAGTATGCCACGATATTTTCAATTTTCGGTCAAACCCAGGTCTATTTGATTGACCACCAAACGCGAATTCTGCCAAACGAGGATCCGGATGTCAGCGATTATGTCAGCGGCCACCTGACCCGGCGCAACGTGGTCATTTATCACTCTGCGGGGCTGCAATCGGTGGTTCGGCATCCCGATGGCCTGGAGGTCACCCTGGCTTTTTCTGACGGTCACGCCGAGACGGTGGCCGTGGACATCCTCTTTGTTTCCATCGGCCGCCAGCCCAACCTGTCTATGCTCAACCTGGACGCCGCGGGGATCCAAGCCCATGCCCGGGGGTATTTGGAAACCGGTCCGGACCTGAGGGTGGCGGAGACGATTTACGCCGCAGGAGACGTCACCAATCACCCCAACCTGGTCAACATGGCCGAAATGGAAGCCCGCTATGCTGTCAGGCATATGTTCGGATGCAAAAGTCGTCCGCTGAACTACCGGAACATGTCCACGGTGATGTTTTTTTATCCGGCTGTGGCCGCCGTCGGGCTCAACGAAAAACAGTGCAGAGAAAAAGAGATCGCCTACCGGGTCGGAATCTACGACAATGCCTTGCTTTCCCGAGCCATCGCCATGCGTGCCACCAGCGGATTTGTCAAAATCATCGTCGCAGACAATGCGGAGCAAACCATCCTGGGCATGCGCGCCGTTGGCCCCCAATCGTCATCGACAATTATGTCCATCGCCCTGCTCATGGACCAGGGAAAGGGGATGACAGCAGTGCTCGAGTCGCTTTATCCCCATCCGACCATGTCCGAAGGCATTCAGGAATGTCTTCGGTTGCTGTTGGGAAAATCGGCCTATAAGCCTGATACCTTTCCCCAGTGGCTCAAGATTCGAACCTGGCATCCGGAAAAGGATTCCAGCGCATCGGAAGCCCCCGTCTGAGATCCCAGGCCTGCCAAAGCAAAAACGTCATCAGACCGTAAAATCGAAGAGAGGGAAAATACTGAATCCTCCTCGTTGCCGGTTCATGACGATTTTACATTTTTGAATGATGATGATTTGAATTTTTTCTCCGAACCAGGTATGACGGTCTTCACAGGGAGATCTTGGACAATTGTGGCGTTGACGTCCGGTGATTTTCCCGGGCAGTGGGGCATAAGACCGATTGATTCATCAGGAGCCTGTGATATGGATGAAAAGCCGTTTGATTTCTGGCGGGATCATTCCAGTGAGTTTCTGGCGATGGCCTTTTCGACAAATCATCGCGAGAGGATTTCAAATCCCGACGGTCGAGGGAAAAAGACCGGCGATTGTCATGATACCGTGGAGATTTTTGTCTCGGTACACAACGATAAGATCAATTCGGTTTCCTTTGACTTGGATGGCTGCCTGCACACCAATGCCTGTGCCAACGCCGTGGCTCACCTGGCCATTGGGCAAAGCGTCGAAGACGCATGGGAAATCACCCCGGAGGCGGTAGCCGACTACCTCAAGACCCTTCCGGCGGATCACTTCCACTGTGCGCAATTGGCTGTCGGGGCCTTCTACCTGGCGCTGGCCGATTATCAGCAAATGGCCCGTTCTCCCTGGAAGCGAGGCTATACGAACCGGTCTGTACGGTAGAGGCTGGGTGGCTTTTGCCGCCCTCTTCAAGCCCACGAGCCACCGAAGCCGGCCGGTTTTTGTCCGTCCCGATTGTGCTTGACAGGGTTTTGCAAGTCGTTTATAGGTTTTCGCTTAATGGTGATCACGGTTGTTTTTACCTTCTTTCCAAACCCGGCCGACCCTGCCCAGGCACCCAACAGGAGTCGTTGTTACCCATGACTGTGGAAAGTATTCTGGCGCAACATCGAAGCACCATCGTCAAAAAATGGTTTGAGCTGGTCATTGGTTCGTATCCCCAGGATGGCTCCTGCTTTCTCAAAAACCAGAAAGACCCCTTTGCCAATCCCGTCGGGCAAAACACCATCAAAGGCCTGGAGGGTCTCGTGGACAGTCTTTTCAAAGAGACCAGCCATGATTCGCAGTTGGCCTTTCTGGACCAAATCATCCGGATGCGTGCCGTCCAGGCGTTTTCTCCATCTGAGGCCATTTCTTTTATTTTTTCCCTCAAAGATATCGTCAGAGAATCCTTCGTCCCGTCGTCGGCAGACACGAGTTTCATGGAACAATGGCTTTCCTTTGAATCAAGAATTGACCGTCTGGCGCTGATCGCTTTCGACATCTACACGCAATGTCGAGAGAAGATGTACGAGATCAGGGTCAACGAATTGAGGAGAACGTCGTTATCGGCCTTGAAGCGGGCCAACCTGATCACTGAGACGCCGGAAACCAATCCGGATTTCAAAGAGTCATAATATTAATTTTTATGACGGCTTCAAAAGGGTCACCAAATCGTGCTGATGCGATTGGCTCATCCGACGCTATTTTCTAAGGCCGGAAAACGAAACAGCTGGCAAAGCGGATGTAGGTTCAGCGCGCTTGATGCACCGGGATGAAGCCCAAAAGTGAGGTAATGGTAAATGAATGGAAGGTTTTTGTTTTCCCTCATTGCGGTAATTGTTCTCTTTTTGCTGGCCTTTATGGGTGTTCAGGTCGTCGGGCTGCAGTACCTCTTTGGGGTCGTTGTCCCTTACACCGCCCTGACGGTCTTTATCGGAGGGTTCATTTACCGGGTCCTGGGGTGGGCCAGATCCCCAGTGCCGTTTCGAATTCCCTCCACCTGCGGTCAGCAGAAATCGCTTCCCTGGATCAAACACGCCAAACTCGACAACCCGTATACGAGCCGGGGCGTTGTGGGCCGAATGATTCTTGAAATCGTCTGTTTCCGCTCGCTGTTTCGAAACACCAAGTGCCGGGTAGGGACAACCGGTCGAATTGCCTATATATGGGAAAAATGGCTCTGGCTGGGCGCCATCGTTTTTCATTACTCCTTGGCCGTGGTTTTGGTGCGACATCTGCGGTTTTTTATGGAACCGGTGCCTTCCTGGCTCAATCTGGTGGAAAATGTCGACGGATTTCTTCAGATCGGGACTCCAGTATTGTCTATCTCCGGAATCATCTTGCTGGTGGCCGCCACCTATCTCATTTTACGCCGGGTTTTTATTCCGCAAGTCAATTATATCTCTCTGGTATCGGATTACTTTCCGCTTTTTCTGATCTTCGGAATTGTGCTTTCCGGTATAATGATGCGCTACTTCTTTAGAATCGATGTGGTCGGCGCCAAGGAACTGGCCATGGGACTCGTCACGCTTCATCCCGTCGTGCCGGCGGGTATCGGGGCCATTTTTTACGCGCATGTGTTTCTGGGCAGCATTCTGTTGGCCTATTTCCCCTTTAGCAAGTTGATGCATCTAGGCGGCATTTTTATGAGCCCGACCCGGAACCTGCCCGGAAACAGCCGTGCGGTAAGACACGTCAACCCGTGGAACTACCCTGTCGCGATCCATACTTACGAAGAGTATGAAGACGAATTCAGGGAAAAAATGATTGAGGCTGGCCTGCCAGTGGAAAAGGAGTAACTGATGTCAGATGAGCTTCTCAAACCCGAAGAGTTCTATGCCAAGATAGACCATCGCCATCTGCCCAAGACGGGGTGGATGGATACCCCTGTCAATATCCGAAAAGGGATGTATTGTTACGCGTCCAATCCCAAG
>JBJKSK010000282.1:0-3388 GCA_046704125.1 Desulfobacterales bacterium
GAATATGAACGATGTCTTTGACAATCGTCAGGCCGATCCCGCAAATCCCCTTTTGCGAGTGGCTGCTGACAAAGGGATCAAAAATCCGGTCCCGAATGCCGGGAGAAATCCCCGGGCCGTTGTCTGAGACACTTATGGCCAGGGTGTTTGGACTCAGTCCCTGGCCGGCGGAAAGCACCATTTTGCCTTCGGGGGCTCCGGAAAGCGCCTCGAGGGCGTTTTGAACCAGGTTGAACAACGCGGTTTGCAGCGGGTAGCGATCCGCGTGCAGCGGACAAAGATCCGGAGCTATCTGCAGGGCAATTTGGATGCCGGCCGGCTCGATGAGCGGTTCCAGCAGCGGCAGTATGTCGTGGAACAGTTCAGCAGCGGTCACGGCCTCGAAATGCGGTTCCGGCAGCCGCGAGGCGCGGCGGACGTTTTGGATCACCATATCTAACCGGTCGGCCTGTTGAACGATGAGCTCCAGCTTTCGCTTGGCCTCTGTTGTCCAGTCGCCGCGCTCCAGTAACAGCCGGGCCAGCCCCGCGATGGAGTGCAGCGGAGTGCCCATATCATGAGCCAGCGTGGCCGTAAAATACCCCATCGTGGTCAGCCGCTGGAGTTGGTTGACCTCGTTTTGAAGCGCCACCACCCGAGCCGTTTCCTCGAGCACCCGTCTTTCCAGCTGCCGGTTGAGTTCCCTGTCCCTTGCCAGAACCCGCTGTATTTCATCGGCCATGCTGTTGAAGCGCTTTGCCAGCCTTGTCCATTCCCAGGCGCCGCTTTCCGGGATCCGCTGGGCAAACTCTCCGTCATGAAAATCATCGATGGCGCGCATGATTATTTTCATGGGGCCGCCGATGACCCAGTGATAGCCCGCCACCAGAATCAAGACGATGCCGCAAAGCAGCCCGATGGTGCTTAGCGTCAACAGGGTCTTGGCCCGGGACAGGATTTCAGCCTCGGCGGTGGAAAAACTCATGACGCCAACCACCGGCCGGTGCTTGATATCTATCCCCGGCGGGGCCGGGTAAAGCAGCCCCAAGACCGGGCCGGCGTCTGTGTAAGCCGTGATGTGTCTGGGCTTGCCGGTAGCGGCCACATCCGCGACCATCGCGTCTGGCCAGTCAAAGGATTTCCGGCTGGTCGCCGTGATGAGCTCCGTCCCGGCATCGCTGACGGTAAACAAATCGATTCTGGCAAAATCGGAATCGGACTTCAGCTGTTCCTTCAAGGTGGAATCCAGGGCGGAAAGCCCGGGGCCGGAAGGAAAATGCTGGTAATAGGTCCCAATGGTCTTGGCCACCTCATAGAGCTTATTTAACTGCTGACGGGTCAAAATCCGGTCCAGGGCGGCAAGCTGGATCCAGCCCCATCCAATCATGGTCAGCACCAGACCCACCAGGGTAACGACCATCAGGCGGTTTCGAATCGAGGACATACCGCTTCTCCCTGCCTGGCCAGATCAGAAAAAACTCGCCGAAGTCTGCGGAAATCCAAAATAATGACCCTTTCCTGCCACCTATGGGTTTAGCCGGCGCAGAAAAACAGCAAGGGGCACGAAATTGAATTCCGTGCCCCTTGACTGAAAATGTCTCTGATTTTCAGGTGTTACGACATTGATCGCGTGGAAAGAGCCAAGCGGCTTATTTCTTTTTCTTCTTGATGATGTGTCGGTACACTCTGATCGCGATTTTCTTGCCGTCTTTTTTCTCAATGTAAATGACTCTGACGATCTCGCCTACCCTGAACCTCTTTTCAAACGTTTTGGCAAGTCTTTTGCCCAGCACAAATTCCATGTTCTCGGCGGTGCCCTTGGCGACGCGCACAATGGTCAGGGACGTATGGGTCATGGCCGTGATCTTTCCCATCGTGCCCATATGGGTGGTCTTCTTCTGCGCGGCCATAGCGTTTGCACCCAACAGGAACATGGCTCCGACCAACAAAATCATAATGCGTTTCATCAAACTTTCCTCCAATTTTCTATGATTTCAAAAAAAATGGCCGGCTCATTCCGGCTGCCATGCATAAAGCAACAGGCATGCCATGGCTGTGGATTGGGGCCATTAACCATATCAGCACTCTGATTTTGTATCGTTTTCTAAATTGTAGCAAACCTTGCACCATGGCGCAACCCGCCAGGACACCGGCCAAAACCATGGAAAAAATCCCCAGAGCTGAGGAGTTTTTCCCCACCGGATCATCACTCCCGGATAGACGCCGTTATCTTGGGCTTGCCCCTGCACCGCGAACCACCCGGCCTGTGGAGCCAAAACAGGGTTGTGTCAAACCTGTGTTTCGATTATATTAGGCTATACGCTAATCAAGCTCTCTCTCCATGCCGGGAGGCGCATAGCCAATGGCTTTTCGACTTGATCTGCTTTCTTGGCTGAAAATTAGCGGCTTTCCTTTACCGGATAAGTCACCGCGTCCAGTTCCCGGGCTGATTTCACCCCGCCCCGTTGCTGTCTTTACTTTTTTTTCAGGGACCCCGCCCCGGGGTTTCAACATTCGGATCCCCCATATCCCCCGGACAGGCGCAGGTGTCGGCATGCATCTCATCTCATCGTGGGAAAGGAGCGCCCATGGATTCCCATCCGTTGATCCAAAAACTGTCTCAAAAAGGCAAAGAAGCCTTGGCCGGAGGCGGTCCCGAGCGGATTGCCAGGCAGCGTGAAGCCGGCAAGCTCACCGCCCGGGAGCGCATCGGAAAGCTCCTGGACAAGGCCAGCTTCGTTGAAATCGATCGGTTCAAAACCCATCGCTGCACCGATTTCGGGATGGCTGACGCCAAGATCCCCGGTGACGGCGTGGTCACCGGCCATGGGCTTCTAAACGGGCGGCAGGTCTTTGTCTTTGCCCAGGATTTTACCGTGATGGGCGGCTCGCTGTCTCTGGCGCATGCGGAAAAAATCTGCAAGGTCATGAAAATGGCCCTGAGCGTCGGGGCTCCGGTCATCGCGATCTGCGACTCGGGAGGAGCCCGTATCCAGGAAGGGGTCATGAGCCTGGCCGGCTACGCGGACATCTTTCTGCAAAACGTCATGGCCTCGGGGGTCATCCCCCAGATCACGGCCATCATGGGGCCTTCGGCCGGGGGCGCGGTCTATTCCCCGGCCTTGACCGACTGGATCTTCATGGTGGAAGGCACCAGCCACATGTTTATCACCGGCCCGGAGGTGATTAAATCCGTCACCCGCGAATCAGTGACCAAAGAGGATCTGGGCGGTGCCATGGCCCACAACGCGGTCAGCGGTGTGGCGCATTTCGCCTGCCCGGACGACGCCTCGTGTCTGGCGCGCATCCGGGAGCTGGTGGCCTTTTTGCCCCAGAACAACCTGGAAGACCCGCCGCGCACCAAGGCCACCGACGACCCCGGGCGCCGCGATGAAACCCTTCGCCGCCA
>JBJKSK010000283.1:0-14616 GCA_046704125.1 Desulfobacterales bacterium
TTTCTGAACCGCCTGGAAGGCGGCTGCCAGGTTCCGATTGCCGCCTACGGCCAAATCGAAGGTGAACGGTTTACACTCACCGGCCTGGTGGCAGGTTTGGACGGCACGCCTTTGTATCGGGAAAGCCTCTCGGGGCAAGCCAGTGCACCCGAAAAAACCGGCATCGCCCTGGCCGAAACGCTTCTGGCCATGGGAGCGGGCCATATCCTGGAAACCCTTAAAGCGGAAAAGCACTGAATCGATGAAGGCAACAGTCTTTCTTGTCGGCGCCGGACCCGGAGACCCCGGCCTGATCACGGTCAAAGGCAGAAACTGCCTCCAACAGGCCGACGTGGTGATCTATGACTATCTGGCGTCTCCCAGCCTGCTCAATCATGTAAATCCTCACAGCGAGATCATCTATGTGGGGAAAAAAGGCGGGGACCACACCCTGTCTCAGGAAAGAATCAATGACTTGCTTGTGGAAAAGGCCAAGGCCGGACACACGGTCTGCCGTCTCAAGGGAGGTGACCCTTTCATCTTCGGCCGGGGCGGAGAAGAAGCCGAAGCGCTGATTGAGGCGGGCATCCCCTTTGAAGTCGTTCCCGGGGTGACTTCTGCCATTGCGGCCCCGGCCTATGCGGGCATTCCCCTGACCCATCGCCGGTACACCGCCACGGTAGCCTTTGTCACAGGTCATGAAGATCCTGAAAAAGACGCCTCCAACATCGACTATGCCGCTCTGGCCAAAGGCATCGGCACCCTGGTATTTCTCATGGGGGTCAAAAACCTGGCTCACATCGTCGACCGGCTAGTGGCCAACGGTCGATCCGACCAGACCCCCGTGGCCGTGGTCCGCTGGGGCACATCCACCTCCCAGGTCACGGTTACCGGCATTCTTGGCGACATCGTCGAAAAGGTCCGGCAGGCCCGGCTCAAGGCCCCTGCGATTATCGTGGTGGGTGAAGTCGTCGGGCTTCGCAAGACCATGAAATGGTTTGAGTCCCGGCCGCTTTTTGGAAAACGCATCGTGGTGACCCGCGCCAGGGAACAGGCCAGCGACTTGGTAGCCCGTCTTCTGGCCATGGGCGCCGAGTGCATCGAGTGTCCCACCATCCGGGTGGAGCCGATGCCCGATACGGATCCCATGGACCGGGCCATCGCAGCCATCGGAAGCTATGACTGGATCGTTTTTACCAGCGCCAACGGCGTGAATTTCTTTTTCACGCAACTTTTCAAAAAGGGTTTAGACGTCAGGGCCCTTGGGCCTATCCGAACAGCCGCCATCGGTCCGGCCACCGCCGAAGGGCTGAAAAAATTTGGTCTCAACACCGACATCCTGCCTGAAAGCTACCGGGCCGAATCGATCGTTGATGCGTTTCGCACCCAGGATGTCACCGGAAAGCACATTTTGCTTCCCAGAGCCGCTGAGGCCCGACCGGTGCTTCCCGTGGAACTGCGAAAACTAGGCGCTATCGTCGATGAAGTCGCCGCCTACCGCACCCGGCCGGATGCCGCCCATTCGGAAGCCGTTGTCTCCCGGCTCCGGGAAAAAACCATCGACATGATCACTTTCACCAGTTCCTCGACGGTGAAAAATTTTCACGCCCTTCTGCCTGCTGACCGATTCAGGGAACTAATGCAGCAGGTGGCCGTGGCCAGCATCGGCCCTATTACCTCGGATACGGCCAAAGATCTCGGTTTTACCGTCAATCTAACCGCTGAGACCTTCACCATCGAGGGTCTGTGCCAGGCGATCGCCCAGCATTACAGAAAGGGAAAACCGGAGTGACGCAATGATGGGGTAAACCCAGACGCCATCACCCTAGTACTCTGTTTTTTTACCCGACCGAGGTCTGCTGTGACATCCCCTGAACCCGCATCCCCCGACCCAGCCTCTGCCCCGGCCTTGTGGCTTCAATTGGCCGCGGCGATTTTCTGCAGGCTGGTGCTGAACACGGCCAAACGCTTTCCCTACCCCTTTGCCCCGATGTTGAGCCGAAGCCTCGATGTCCCTTTGACATGGGTGACGACCCTGATTGCCGGCACCCAGGCCACGGCGCTGGCGGGCACGGTGACGGGTCCGCTAACCGATCGGCTGGGAACTCAAACCTTGATGACCGCCGGTCTCGGGCTGGAGGTCATCGGGATGTTAACTGCCGGCACCCTGCCTTTTTACAGCGTTGTGGTGGCCGCGCTGTTGCTGGCGGCCTTGGGAAAAACCCTGTTTGACCCGGCCATCCAATCTTTCGTCGGCCACCGCGTGCCCTTCAAGCGGCGGGGGCTTGTCGTCGGATTGTTGGAATTTAGCTGGGCGGGCAGCACCCTGGTGGGAATTCCAGCCATCGGTCTGCTGATGACCCGCTGGGGATGGCAATCTCCGTTTTTGGCGCTCGGCGTCCTGGGTGTGATCAGCATTTTTTCCCTGCGCCTGCTTCCCGACAACAATCCGGTGGCCTTGCGCTCCTCAGAGGCAAAAAGTGTCTGGCCTTTTTTGAGGCGTCTGGCCGCTCAGCCGCAAGCCCTGGGGATCCTGGGTTATGTATTTCTGGTGAGCCTGGCCAACGACAATTTTTTTGTGGTCTATGGAGCATGGTTCGAATCGGCGTTTCATCTAAGCATCGCTGAGCTTGGCTTCAGCACCATGGCCATCGGCATGGCCGAACTGATGGGAGAAGCCTTGACGGCCTGGCTGGGAGATCGGGTGGGGCTAAAACGCGCGGTCATCATAGGACTTAGCATCACCATCATGTGCTACAGTCTGCTGCATGTAGCCCAAAACTCCGTATTTTGGGCTCTGGCGTGCATATTCGGGTTGTTTCTCAGTTTCGAATTCACCATCGTGTCTTCCATTTCTCTGGCCACGGAACTGGTGCCCGGACTTCGAGCCACGATGATGGCGGGTTTTTACGCCGCTTCCGGCCTTGGGCGGGTCTTCGGTGCGCTGGTCGGCGGCCCGCTGTGGCTGTGGGGCGGCATCGGGGCCACCGGTGCCCTTTCCGGGGCCGCCAGCCTGCTGGCCATCGGGTGTTTGGTGTGGGGGTTGAAAGGATGGGGTTGAAATCAGTGATGCAAACCGGAGCTTTTGAGCCGGCAGTTCAAAACCGTTTCGCTTTATTGTGTTGCGGTCCGGTGACTTCGGTTTGAATTTTTAAGCCGTATTTTTCGATACGGGCCAAAAGGGTCGGCCTTGACAGCCCCAGCCTTTTAGCTGCCTCGCTGTGGTTGCCCTGGGTGATGGTCAAGGCTTCGCCGATGATGGCGGCACCGAAATAATCCATGAGGAAATCAAACAGGTTTGTCTGCTCGCAAGACAAGAACTTCTGGCGCACCCATTGCTTGAGTTCAGGCTCAAAATGTTGCGCTGCCTTGGCTCGGGGAGGCTTTCGCGAAACAGGATTTTCGTTCATGATGCGAACCATGTCTTGCCCCGTCAGGGGCGCCCCCTGGCTGAAAATCAGGGCTTTCTGAATCGTGTTGGCCAATTCCCGAACATTGCCGGGCCACGGATAGTGTTTAAAAATCTCTAGAACGGAATCTGACCTTCCCGGTTCGCTGGTTCCCATTTCCCGACAAAATTTTTGCAGAAAATAGTCGGTAAGAAGCGGCAGATCTTCCATTCTTTCTCGCAGAGGCGGCAGATTCAGGCTGACGACCTTCAGTCGGTAATACAGATCTTCCCGGAATCGTCCTTGTGAAACTGTCGCCTCCAGATCGCGATTGGTGGCGGCGATGATCCGGACATTGACGGGAATCGACCTTCGGCCGCCAAGCCGCTCAATGCTTCGTTCCTGAAGCAACCGCAGAATTTTACCCTGGATGTTGTAAGGCATATCACCGATTTCATCCAGAAAAACCGTGCCGAAATTGGCCCGCTCGATTTTTCCGACCCGCTTTGACACCGCACCGGTAAAGGCACCTTTTTCATACCCGAACAGTTCGCTTTCCAAAAGGGTTTCGGGAATGGCCAGGCAATTGATCACCAAAAAGGGTTTGTCCGCCCGCAGACTGTGCTGAAAAATGGCGCGGGCCACGAGTTCCTTGCCGGTACCCGATTCACCGCAGATCAGGATGGTGGCATCGGTGGGAGCGGCCCGACCGATGGCTTTGTATACTTCCTGCATGGGCACGCTTTGGCCCACTATGGCCTCTGGGGCCAAGGCCCTGGATGGGGCGTTGACTTCAACCTGGGCTCGCATGAAACGCCCAGTCTGGAGCGCCTTTTCGATCAGATCCAGGATATCGGGAATTTCGAAAGGCTTTAACACATAGTCAAAAGCACCTCTTTTGGTCGCCTCGATGGCTGTTTCCGTGCTTCCATAGGCCGTCATAATGATGACCGGCAGCTTGGGATTGATGCCATGCATGACTTTAAAGGCATCCAGCCCACTCATGCCCGGCATGCGGACATCCATGATCACCAGGTCCGGCTGGTTGTCCCTCATTGAAGCGATGCCGGCTTCACCTGAATTGGCCGTAAGCAGGATATGGCCCTCATGGGTCAAAATTTTTTGAAAACTCTGTCGCAATTGCGGGTCATCGTCGACAATTAATATTCTAGCCATCAACGACCTCCTTTATCGGCAAGGCGATCATAAAGGATACCCCGATGCCTTCATGGGATTGGACGTGGATTTGGCCGCCGTGTTCTTCAATAATTCGCTTGGCAATACTGAGGCCCAACCCCGATCCTTCTTCCTTGGAACTGAAAAAAGGTTCAAAAATCTGCTCGTGAAGTCCGGCAGGTATTCCCGGGCCGTCATCGTTTATGGAAATCAGCACCGATTCTCCGATGGTTTGACGGACGCCTATTTTCTCGATGATCCGGATCGTTCCCCCTTCTCCCATGGCTTCGCAGGCATTGACCATCAAGTTGACCAAAACTTCCTTTATCTGGTCGGTGTCGATGCATATTTCCGGCAATCGCTGTTTCCGTTCAAGGACCACATGCGTCCGGTAACCATCAAAGCGATACTTTAGCAGTTGCAGGGTCATATCCACCGCATCGGAAGGGCTGGCCCTTTGCATTTTCAATTTGGGAGGCCTCGCAAACTCGAGAAAATGCCTCAAAATGGTATCGATATTTCGAATCTCTTCGGAAATCACCTCCAGGTCTTCCTTTTGCGTGGGCGTCATCTGAAGGCCTCGTTCTAAGGTAAACAAGCGCATCTTTACCGAAGTCAGCGGATTGCGAACGCTATGGGCGACTCCCGCCGCCAATTTCCCGACCACGGCAAGTTTTTCAGACTGGCTCAGATGCACCTGGCTTTGAATCAGTTTGGCCTGCGTTTGGTCTATATTTTCAATCAGCCCTTCCATGCGATGCTGGATGGCTTTTACCTCGCTGTCAATAAATGCAGTGGGTTGGCCTTTGGTTCCCAGCGCCAGATCATGAATGGGTTTTAGGACCTGTTTAAACAGGATCAGGGCCAGCAAACCGCTGACAATCAGCACACAAGGGATGGCGGCCCATGCAAAAAGGACCATACGGACAGCCGACCGGTGAATTTTTTTTCTCAACTCCCAAATCCGATTTTCATGGATTTGCTTAAAATCTCCGGCAAGATCATAAATGTCGGAAAACTGGTCCCGAACCCGCCAGTGCTCTTTGTCGCTCTCTTGTCTTTTTCCTTTCCTGTACAGGGCAATGACATGATCTCGTTGCGTCACATATTGGCGGTATCTGGACCCGATGGCCTGTAACACCGATCCATCTTTTTCGGTGTCGTGAAGATCCATGGCGACTTTCAGCCAATGCTTGAAGCGGTGATGGTGTTGGCTCAGTTGATCCAGCCACTTGACGTTGTTGGTTAACAAAAAGTAGGTGGTCAGCCCTTTTTGCATGACCAATTCGGCTTCCAGTTCCTGAGCCACAGTCAGTGCTTTGATATCTTTATCCAGCATTTTTGAATAAATGGTCTGGGTCCGATACGTATACCAAAGCGTTCCCAACGATCCGGCAAGGTTGAGAAAAACCAGCGCCGATATCAAAATCAGCAGCCGCCAGCGCAAGCTGATTTTTTGGAGCAGGGTCTTCTTTCCAAACAGGTCAAGCAATCTGTCCAAAGCGCACCGTCTCCGAATCGGATTGGCCGTGGTGAGACCCGTCAATCCATCCATTTCCATTAAACCGTTGACATGCCGGGGGGCCGGATCCGCGCTTGTTGCCGGCTGCAGTCAGTCTACCATGAATCACCGTTGCGGGTAAAACCTATTGCCTTTTCTTTACAAGGTGCAAAAGAACCGGACACCCCTAGTTGCATCAACATGACCGGGAGTCGTCCCGAAATGCTGTATTTATATTAAATTCCAGATAGTTATCATACATGCAAGGGTCTGTTCACAAAATGGCACGTAGCTTGCTCCTTTTTCCTGGCAACCTTTTGGGAAATAAGGGGAATGGAAAACACGATTACCATTTTGGTGGCTGATCGCAACCGCCATGTTCGCCAACTGCTGAAACGTGAACTCACAGAGGTCGGGTATCGGGTTTTCCTGGCAAAGACCGCTCAAGAGATTATCGGTCACCTGTCTGGGCCCCAGAAACCGAATTTGCTGCTCATGGATCCGGATTTGCCAGACAATGAAAACTTTATGGTGCTCAGGCAGCTGTCCAGGCAATTTCCGTCTATTCCCATCGTGTTGCATATGCATTGCCCGGATGCCATGGGCTGGGAAGACATAAAGGTCGTCGACAGCGTGGAGAAAACCGGCAGCAGCATTGAACGGGTCAAAACCATCGTCTCCGAGATCGTTTTGCGCCTGAAAGCGAATCATCATCTACTTCTCGACTAGATCATGAAGGATAAAACCAGCAGGTAACGTCAACAAGACAAGGAGGTTTGCCAAATGAAACTGTTTATATCGTTGGGCAGGCTGCTTTATGCCGGTGCTACAGCGCACGCCGAGTGGGAAATCAAGACAGCCAACACGATTTTGCGCAGCAAGAAGCGCATGTTGCTGTTAGGGTTGCTGCTGCTTCCGATTTTGCTCGGCGGCATCGTTTTTGCCAAAGACCTGGCAGCGGGACTGCCCGATTACATCGGTGGAAAAACAGCCTACAGTCCGTCCTTTTTCACCATGGGAATTTTTGTGTCCTCCATTTTCATCGGGGTGTGTGCCGGACTGATCACCGGTTGTATCGGCGCCGGCGGCGGTTTCATTATCGCCCCGGCGCTGATGAGCGCCGGAATCAAGGGGATTCTGGCGGTTGGAACGGACCTGTTTCACATTTTCGCCAAGGCCATCATGGGCAGCGTGCTGCATAAAAAGCTTGGCAACATCTCCGTTTCCCTGGCCATCATTTTTCTTATCGGCTCCATCGTGGGTGCCACCTTGGGCGGGTACATCAACCGCCTGCTGTTTGAAATCAACCCCATCATTTCCGACGCCTTTATCACCACCATTTACGTGTTGATGCTCGGCGGCCTGGCCGCCTATTCCCTGCTGGATTATTTCAGGGCCAAAAAAGCCGAGCGCTCCGGCGAATTTCACGGGGTCAGCATCGAGGGTGCCGAAATGGGCGGTCTGCCCAAAAAACTCCAGGCCATCCATCTGCCGCCCATGATCTCCTTTGACCAGGGCATTATTCCGGGCGGGCGCCGCATCTCCTCCTGGTTTTTGGTGTTAACCGGCTTTACGGTCGGGTTGTGCGCGGCCATCATGGGCGTTGGCGGCGGATTCGTGACCTTTCCGATCTTTGTCTATGTTCTGGGCGTTTCTTCCATGACCACGGTGGGAACCGATATTTTCCAGATCGTTTTCACCGCCGGATATGGCGCCATCGTGCAATATGCCGTTTATGGATTTATTTTTTACACCCTGGCCATGGGGATGCTGCTGGGGTCTTTGCTGGGAATTCAAATCGGGGCCATGGCCACCAAGATTGTCAAGGGAATCACCATCCGGGGGTTCTACGCCATGGCCGTTTCGGCCGGATTCATCAACCGTTTTTTCGCCCTTCCCGCCAAACTGGCTTCCGTGGGGGTCTTTCCCCTGTCCAAAGGCGTTGCCGATGTCTTGGATAAACTCGGCATCTGGCTTTTCTTCGTGTTCATTTCCATCTTCGCCTGCTGGGTCATCGGCACCTTTTTGATGAACATCAAACGATTAAGAGGTGAGGAGGCATAAATCCTATGTCAATCCAGAAGAAAGAATTCTATGGGGGTGCGGCCATGATGGCAGGATTTTTCATCGTGCTGCTGATCATGTTTCTGCCGCTGCGAAATGGGCATAAAACCGGTTTGAATTATCTCGATGACCTGTTTAATTCCATCTCCAAACAATCGGCTTACTACATCCCAAAGGTCAAAGCGGATGTGGCCAAAATGGAAACCGGGAAAAAAGTGGTGCTGAACCTGTCTCTGGAGTCGCCTGATCTGGCCAGGGAAAGCGCCGTCCTTTTCCTCAAAGGCGGCGCCGCGGTCAAGCAAGAGGGCCGTACCGTGAAAATCTCCGGGGACCTTGGTCAATTGCTGACCCATTGCGTAGAGGACGCCAACACCCTGTTTCACAACGAGGGAAACAAACTCCAGGATAAATACGGCATCGAGGGCAGAAAGGTCCTGTGGGTGTGGTACAAAAGCCTGGAAGCCATGCGCCATTCATTGAATAAACAAAAAATGTTCAGCGAAAGCAAGGTCGTTTATGAGGTCACGACCAAGGCGGTGGAGTGTGCTTACAATTACTATAAGGTCGTGCCCAAATCCATGTCCGAATGCCTCGGGCCGGCCGTCTTTTCCCTTTTGTTTTATATCGTATATACGATGTGGTACGGCTATGCGATTTTGTTCATGTTTGAGGGCTGGGGACTGAAAATCAGTCACTAGCGCCGCACAGGTTTCTATGAAAAAAATCTCCTTTTTTTTAAGGCGCCGGCTAAAACGCGCCAAACCGGTGGATGCAGACCACGCCGAAGAGCTTCGAATTGCTTTCAAGGAGCGCTACCATCATTTCAAGTTGCTGTTAAACGCCAACAAAAAGGCACTTGAAATCATGGCCACCATTGAGCAGGCGCTGCAGGGCAAAAAGCCGTTTGGAATGTCCTTTGTAAAGACCAATTGTACCGCGATTACCGTCAACCTGCTGCGTCTGCTCAAAAATCTGGAAAAACTAAGCGATGGTAAATACAATCAATTGTATTCGAAATTCGATGAAATCTGCAAGGTTGTCAGTCTGCTGATCGAACAAAAACCTGAATCCAAAGACGAGCGCCTGACCATTCCTTTGACGGCCATCGACCGCAGCATGGCAGATCTGGTGGGCGGAAAAATGGCCAATCTCGGGGAGATCTTAAACCGGGTCCACCTGACCGTGCCGGCAGGATTCGCCATCACGGCGCAGGCCTATAGGCGTTTCATGGAATTCAACGATCTGCAGACGGAAATCGACCGGCGCTTTATCGCCACAGACATCACGGACCTGCAGGAGCTGGCGGCGCTTTGTGCACAAATTCGAAACCTCATTGTAGATGCCCGGATACCTCAAGCTCTGGAAGATGAATTACAAAAGGCCGCCGGCCATCTGAAACAGCAGACGGGAGCAACCGTGACCCTGGCGGTCCGAAGCAGCGCCATTGGCGAGGATTCAGCAGCCAACTCCTTTGCCGGCCAGTACCAATCGGCCCTGCATGTCCCCTTGGATAAGCTTATGATGACCTACCGGGAAATCGTGGCCAGCAAATTCAGCCTGACCGCTTTTTCCTACCGACTCAACAGGGGCATCCGGGATGAGGACATTGCCATGAGTGTCGGATGCCTTGCCATGATAAGCGCCCGATCCGGCGGTGTCATGTATTCACGAAATCCCATTGATACAGCCGACAGTTCCATTTTCATCAACTCCACTTGGGGACTGCCTCAGGCGGTGGTGGACGGCCGTGACGGCGACTTGCTGGTCGTGGGCCGAGTTCCTGAGCTTCGTATCATTCGTAAAAAGATCACGGAAAAACGATCATCGGCATCCTGTCCGTCAAAAGCACCGGGTCAGATTCCGGACCCATCCGGCCCGATTCCGGTCCCCTGCTCCATCAGCGATGAACAGGCCCTGGACCTTGCCCAACTGGCCGTGGCTATAGAAAAACACTATGGTGCGGCCCAGGATATCGAGTGGGTCATCGACCCAAAGGGCGTGATCTATATCTTGCAGTGCCGCCCATTGCAGCAGATGGATACCAAAACCATTGATTATACAGAATCCCTGCGATTCGAATCCCGGGACAATGTGATAGCCTCGGGTGGCATCCTGATTTGCCGCGGGGTTGCCTGCGGCGAGGTGTTCATCGTTCACGGCTCTGAGGACATGGCCCATTTCCCCCAGGGAGCCGTCCTGGTGGCCCGCCAGGCCCTGCCCCTCTGGGCCTCTCTGCTCAGCCGGGCAGCGGCGGTAGTCACCGAGCAAGGCACCTTTGCGAGCCACCTGGCCAATGTGGCCCGTGAATTCAATGTGCCTGCTGTTTTCGGCATCAAGAACCTGACCACCACATTGAAAAATGGGGATCTGGTCACCGTGGCCGCTGCCGATCTGACCATCTTCAGGGGCAGGATAGCGATGCCGGAACCCGCTCGGCTGCCAACCAAAAGCCCGATGGAGGGCTCTGCGGTGTATCAGACGCTGTTTAAGGCCAGCAAGCATATCCTGCCCCTATCGCTGCTTGATCCATATGCACCTGATTTCAAGGCTGAAAACTGCAAGACGTTTCACGACATCACCCGCTTTGCCCACGAAAAATCGGTTCAGGAGATGTTTGATTTCGGCAAGGGCCACAATTTTTCAGAGCGATCCAGCAAGCAACTTTTCTACAAAGTGCCCATGCAATGGTGGGTTTTGAACCTGGATGACGGTGTAAAGGAGGAGGTCGAAGGCAAGTACATTCGACTGGAGAACATCTGCTGCATTCCCATGATAGCCCTGTGGCAGGGAATTATCGCTGTTCCATGGAAAGGCCCCCCCCCTATTGACGGCAAGGGGCTTGCGTCCGTGATGTTTCAATCCACCGCCAACCGGGCTTTGGAGCCAAGCATGCGCTCAGTGTATACCGAGCGCAATTATTTTATGATATCCAAAAATTTCTGCAGCTTCACGTCCCGGCTAGGCTATCATTTTTCCATCGTGGAAGCCCTGGTCAGCGAAAGGACCACGGAAAATTACATCAGCTTCCGGTTCAAAGGAGGCGCCGCAGACGACCAGCGCCGCGTCAGGCGAGTTCAGTTCATTGCCGATATTCTCACCGATCATTCATTCCGGGTGGAGCTCGTTGAAGACAACCTGGCTTCCCGAATCGAAGGATATGAAATGGACTTCATGCTCGAGCGGCTGAGAATCCTGGGCTACCTGGTGATGCACACCCGCCAGCTGGACATGATCATGTCCAACAAATCGGCCATCGCCTATTACCGCTGCAAAATCGACAAGGATATCCAAACGCATCTGCTCAACAAGGGGCAGTGACGGCTTTGATATTAAAACCCGATTGAATTTCAGGAAAAAAATTTTGGATCAGGAACAGCAACCCGTCGCCCGGCTCAGATCACCAGGGCCAGAAGGATGGTCAGGCCGTTGAAAAAATAAAGCATCCGGATAAATTTGCCGTAACGATCCAGCTGAACCCAGTCGGTGGTGTCTTTGATCAAACGCAGCATCCGGATAAAAATCGGGACGGTGGCCAGACAAATCAAAGCCGCCGGGGAAATCAGGCCGGCGCCGATCAAGGCCAGGATGCTGCCATAGATGACACCCCACAAGGCCACCATGCCCCGAATGGCGCCGGTTTTTCCCAGGCGCACGACCAGGGTGCGTTTGCCGGCGGCCGCATCGGTTTTCATGTCCGGAAGGTTTTGGTAATAAAGGATGGCAGCCACCATCAAACCCACGGGCACAGACACCCACAGAGGCCGCCAGGCAGGGCTTCCGGCAATGACCCAGTAGGTGCCCACCACCATTACCGGCCCCATGTTGATCCCGACAAAAAACTCTCCCAGGCCGTGATAGCCGTAGCGAATCGGCGGCGCCACATAGAAAACGCTGGAAAAAAGCGCTAAGGCCACCAAGGGCGAAATCAGCCACAGCCCCTGGGTGGCCATGAGCCATAATCCCATCACAGTCGCCACCCCGTATAACAGAATCAAAGCAACTTTGAGCTGGCTCAGGGTGATTTTTCCCTCCTGGAGCACCCGCGAGCCGCCGATGGAATCTCCAGCGTCGGTGCCCTGGAGGTGATCGAAGTAGTCGTTGGCCAGGTTGGTGGCCATGTGCACCATCAGACATGACAACAGGATCACCAGAAACAGCCCGGGGTGCCATGCACCCAGCTGACCGGCGAGGATCCACCCGATGCCAAGCGGAATGAAGGTCGCTATAAAAAAAGCCGGCCGGCTGGCCTGAAACCATGATTTGAGCAGATTCTGGTTCATGCCTTGACTTCCTCGGAGCGACGGCCCACATGAAGCTGGGTGATACCTAGTGTCAGCGGCCAGGCTGACACGTCGATGAGTCCGGCTTGCTGCATCAGTGCCGAAAATTGCGACGGTGTGGGAAAGTTCATGATGGAATCGGCCAGATAGAGATAGGCGGCCGGATTCGGAGAAAACAGGCGAGCCAGACGCGGCAGCAGCCTGTTTAGGTAGATATCGTAAATTTTCTGAAACAACCGGCTTTCAGGAAAGGTCATCTCGAGCACCATCACCTGGCCGCCGGGCGCTACCACGCGGGCCATCTCGCGCAAAGCGGCGAGCCGATCGGGCATATTCCGAATGCCAAAGGCCACCGCCGCCACATCAACGCTGGCCGAAGGAAACGGCAGATGCAAGGCATCGCCGCGCACCAGGTCGATACGGCGGTCAAATCCCATGTGCAGGACCTTATGTCTGCCCGATGACATCATCTCGCTTACAAAATCCAACCCCGTCACCCGGATGCCAGGATGCGTCCGGGCCGCCTCAATGGCCAGATCACCGGTTCCGGTAGCCACATCCAGAAACCGGTTCGTGGAAAAAAAACGCATACGTGAAACGGCAAAGCGGCGCCAGAAGACATCCCGTCGAAAACTCAGAAACCGGTTTAAAAAATCGTATCGGGTCGAGATGGTAGCGAAAATTTCCTTGACAAGCTGGATACGCTGGATGTCGGTGACTTCCAGAACCGAAGGGTAGCGTCTGTTTTTCCTCATTTCCTTGTAACCATTGATGTCCTGAAAAAAAGCCGGTCCCCAAAAAATTTCACACCGAACCGGCAAGTCATCATAAATATTTTTTTCTCTTACCGCCGGCATTCACGGGCACCCGGATTGTCCTTGACAATGATGGGGATGACCCTATGATGAAAAGACAAAGTGGCGGTACCCAACGTGGCAGATCAAAAATCCATCGACCAGATAAAGGAACCGATTCCAGTGCCAGACATTGCCTTGACCGATCGCTATAATCGTCATCTGAACTACCTGCGCGTTTCCATCACCGATCGGTGCAACCTCAAATGCATCTACTGCCAGCCCCGGCGCGGCATTCCCAGACTCGAACACGAGGATATTCTCACCTATGAGGAGATCCTGCGGATCGTTAAAATCGCCGGCAGTCTGGGGGTCACCAAAGTCCGGGTCACCGGGGGGGAGCCCCTGGTGCGAAAAGGGGTATACCGCTTTTTAGGGCAGCTGCGCCGTATCACGGCCTTAACGGATGTCTCCCTGACCACCAACGCTTTGCTGTTGGCAGAACATATCCAGGAACTCAAAACCGCCGGAATCCGGAGAATCAACATCAGTCTCGACACCTTAGACAAGGACAAGTTTGCCAAAATTACGGGTTTGGACTGTTTTGAAAAAGTCTGGGCCGGAATCATGAAAGCCCATGAAGCGGGTTTTTCCCCTATTAAAATCAACACCGTGGCGCTTCCCGGCATCAACGACGACGAACTGCAAACCTTAGCCGGCTTGACCTTGCGCTACCCCTTTCATGTGCGTTTCATCGAATACATGCCCATCGGCTCCTCGGCCATTCGCAGTACAGAAAGCCTACTGGCCCCGGAAATCCGCTTCCGGATCGAATCCGCCCTGGGGCCTCTGGAGCCCGTGGCCAGCAGCGAAAGCGACGGGCCGGCATCCCGGTTTCGCTTCAAGTCCGCTGCCGGAGAAGTCGGCCTTATCACCGCCTTGAGCCATCATTTCTGCCACCGCTGCAACCGGCTGCGGCTTACCGCCGCCGGTCAGCTGCGCACCTGCCTGTTGTCGGGCTACCAGCTCGACATCAAGACTCCGCTTCGCCGCGGCTGCAGTGACACAGCCATCGCCGAGCTGTTCATGGAAGCCGTTTCCCACAACACCCGGCAGCACAATCTCACAGGTATCCATGGACAACCGGTGGTTGGTCAGATGTCGGCCATCGGCGGGTAAGCCCGCCAAAGCCCAGGCTTTCTATTTAAAAGCTTCGCCGGGTTTGAGTCCAAACAACGTGAGCAGCTTGGCCAGCGGGCAAAACCCGGTAAAAGCCGCCTGAAACATATTGGCCCCGACAAAGGCGCTCAACCAAAGCCAATACCTGGAAGACACCAGCGAAAGCAGCAGGCTGATGAGAATCAAAGCGCCTGCAACCGCAAAAACGACGCGATCTATGTTCATAATCCCTTCCTTTCATCTTGATTTCTAAC
>JBJKSK010000284.1:0-8708 GCA_046704125.1 Desulfobacterales bacterium
GTCATGCGGTTGGCCGCGTCGTGGTTTCCAGCCACGAGAAGCACGGCGATCCCCGCATCCTTTAGCCGGGCCATCCGCGAGATAAAGAAAAGGCCGGTATGGTAGTCTTTCCAGTCCCCGTCGTAGAGGTCGCCGGCAATCACGACAAAATCCACGGCCTCTGAAACCGCCAGCTCCACCAGGTTGTCGAAGGCCCGCCTGGATGCCTGCCGGAAGGCCTCTGCCGGGGCCCCCTCATAGCGATCCAGCCGGTAAAGCGGGCTGTCCAGATGAATGTCGGCGGCATGCAGGAAGGTAAACACGGCAACCCCCTTGAGCGGTTAACCAGTGGTGGCGCACTAGAGCCACAGAATCTGTTTCAATGCACCATTAAAAAGGCGTACCGGTCCATCTTCTGGTCGTAGGCGGTGCGCACGGCGATGGGAAAACCGACGCGGCCAACCGTGGTGTAGACGTCCACGGCCATGGCCTCGGGCGCGGGCCGGGCCAGACGCGGCTGCTTGCAGGTTGTCCGGTCGCCGGCGCATTCCTGGCAAAAGCAGCACGAATCCATGAACAGCAAAAAAGCGCGCTCCCAGCCGGCCAGGAACACGGCGCGCTCCAGCCCGACGAGTTTGGCGTTGATCTTGGCCGACCAGGCGTGGCGGTCTTCGGGGTTTTTCATCAGGCCTTCAAAGTGAAGGATCACCGCATCCGCGTATTCCCCGAAAAAACGCTCGCATTCGGCCACCGATGGAGTGTTTGGCGGACACGCCGCCCCGCGGCCGTACTCGGGACAGCCGAAGGTGCACTTCATCCGCACCCACTGGGAAACCACGATCTGTTTGGGGTCGATCCATCTGAAATCGCCGTAGCCTTCCGCCCGGATAAGGGCCTCGACGGCTTTCCGTTGGTCTGCACTCAGGCTCATAAAAGGTTTCCTTTAAAAAGCGGCCGTCCCTCCTGTTTCCCGGGGAAACACCGGTTCTTCGGACAGATCGGCCACCTCGGCTTGGGTTACGGCCAGCAAATCCACCACGCGCACGCGCATCATGGCATCGATTTCTCCCCCGCCGCCAAAAATGTCGGTAAAGCTTTGGACCGGTTCGTCCACCAGGGTGCGCAGTTTCCGAAGGTGGCCAAAGGGCGGCATGCTGCCCACGATAAAGCCGGTGACGGCCAACGCCTGCTCGGCGCTGGCGAATTTGACCCGCTTTCTTCCCACCTGAAGGTAGGCGGCGAGCTTTTTCCCGTCCACGCGGGAGCACCCGTTGGTGATCACCAGCAGCGGCCGGTCATTTACACGAAACACCAGGGATTTGATGATGCGATCGGTTTCCACGCCAAGCACCCGGGCCGCCTCCTGCACGGTGGGCGTGTGCTGCGTCATGGGCAGAATCGTGGCACAAAGGCCATGCGCATCGATAAATCGCTGGAGATCCTCGCTGTTCATCGGTCAACCCGGTGGCAGACGGCGGCAAAACGACAGGATCAGATCACAGGCCAGGCTTCTGGCCGATTTGAAGGCCTCGGTCTTGAAACCCGGGCGCCAGGCGGCCTCCTCCAACTCGTCGGAGACCACCTGCAGGCTGGCCACGGCGATTTTCCGGAAAAGGCCCACGGCAAACAGGGCGGAAAGCTCCATCTCCACCCCCAGGGCCCCCAGGCTCCGGAAATGCTTCAGACGGCTCGGGGTTTCCCGGTAAATGGCATCGGTTGACCAAACGGGTCCCTGATGAAAGGAAATACCGGCGGCCATGAGAGTTTGTTGCAGCCCGCGGGTCAAGTCGGGATCGGCGGGCACCGGGCTTTTCCCGGCATCCAGGTAGTTGGGTGAGGTTCCCTCGTCAACGAACCCGCCGGTGGCCAGCAGCAGATCACCGGTCTTGAGCAGCGAAGAGACCGCGCCGCACCAGCCGAGAAAAACCACCCGTGAAACCCCCCGGACGACGAGGCTTTCCAGAAGCATGACCGCATAGGGAGCCCCGATCACCGGCCCGATCAGCGCCACCGGAAACCCGGCTGCGCCGTAGAGCCGGCTCATAAACAGGGTCCGGCTGGCCGAAAGCCCGAGTCCTCCGGCCAGCGTTTGCAGGTCCATGTCATTGGAAACCATCACGGCAGTGGGGCCAGGCACCGGGGCCCCGGTTCCCGGAACCGGGTTGACGATGGCGGCCTCGGTCTTGAAAATCACTCCGGGCCGGCCATGGCGGCAAGTTCCTCTTTGATCTCGTCGATGTTGTCATAGAGCCACAGGACATCTTCGATGGTCAGGCGCCCGGCCTTTCCCTGGCGCTCGCCGCCGTCTTTGCGGGTAAAGACCCGGGGGCCGATCTGCAGTTTGGGCTCGCCTTCGGCGTACTGGTTGATCGAGACAAGAAGCCCCGTTTCGTCACACTTCCACTGTTTCAACACCTTGTCTTTGTCTGGATCAAACGGCATAACCTGTTCCTATATCAATGGCGGTTAAAGAAATGGCCGTAACGGGTCGCATCGCTTCAACTTCCTGCCTGTTTTCCCCGGCAACCCCTTAGCGGCCTGGCAAAAAGTCTGAAACTCAGGTGGTGATCTTCGAAAAATCGGCGATGCGGGCAAACAGCGCGGCCACCCGGCCCAGCAGGGCCAGGCGGTTGGCGCGAACGGCCAAATCCTCGGCCATGACCAGCACCCCATCGAAAAACGCGTCCACGGGCTGTTTCAGGGAAGCGATGCGAAGCAGGGCCGCGTCCAGACGGCCTGCGCCCAGATCCTGGGCCACCTGGCCTTGAATGGTTTCCACGGCGGCCAGCAGGTCGCCTTCCGAGACATTCTCGAAAAGCGCCGCATCGATGGCGGCAGACACCGTGGTATCGGCCTTTCTGATGATGTTGACCACTCTTTTGAAGGCCACGGCCAGCGGCTCGAAGTCCGGGGCCGATTTGAGCGCTTCCAGGGCCTTGACGCGCTGCCAGACGTCGGGGATGCAATCTGCGGAAGCCGAAATCACCGCGGCGATGACATCCTTGGAAAAGTTCTCTTCGGCCAGCAGGTGCGCCATCCGGTTTTCAAAAAATTCCGCCACCCGCTGCGCGGTCACATCGGCGGCCTCGGTGGCCCTTTCCCCATACAATGAAACGGATCGGGCAATCAACGCTTTGAGGGAAAACCCGAGGTTCTTCTCCCGCAATATCTGGATGATCCCGATGCCCTGTCGCCGCAGCGCATAGGGATCCGAGGCCCCGGTGGGCAGCAGCCCGACGGAAAAACAGCCGCAGATGGAATCGATCTTGTCGGCCACGGCCAAGAGCGCCCCCACCAGGGTCTCGGGCAGGATCCCCCCGGAATACGTGGGCCGGTAATGCTCCTCGATGGCCGCCGATACTTCCGCGGGTTCTTGAACCTGCTGCGCGTAGATCCGACCCATGACGCCCTGGAGCTTGGGAAATTCGCCCACCATCTGGCTGACCAGGTCGGCCTTGCACAGATGCGCCGCCCGCTGGACACGGTCCCGGGTCCGGGAATCGGCTCCGGCGGCCTCCGATAGAAAGGCCCCCAGTTGCACCACGCGATCCATCTTGTCGTAGACGGAACCCAGTTGAGCCTGAAAGAGCACGCGCTTTAGCTTTTCGATCCGGGACTCGAAAGTTTCGGCCAGGTCGGCCCGGTAGAAAAACTGGGCATCCTTTAGCCTGGCCCGAAGCACCCGCTGATGGCCCCGGGCCACCAGGGCCATGTCGCGAGCCCGGGTGTTGTTAACGGCGATAAAGGCCGGCATCAGCTTGCCGGCGGCATCGACTACGGCAAAATACTTCTGATGCTCCCGCATGGCGGTAATCAGCACTTCCCGGGGAAGCTCGAGAAAAACCGGGTCGAAGGTGCCGGCCACCGGCTCGGGATACTCCACCAGGTTGGTCACGATGTCCACCAGTTCGGCATCGGGCAGCACCTGGCCGCCTGCCTCGCTGGCCGTCCGGGCAATCAGGGTCTCCACGCTCTGGCGGCGTTTTTCCGGCTCCACCACCACCTTGGCATCCGCCAGGGCCTGAATGTAGCCCTCCGGGGAATCGATGGCCATCGGGTCCGGATGCATGAAGGCATGGCCCGAAACCATTCGCCCGCTTTGAACGGGCCCCAGTTCAAAAGGGATCACATCGGCGCCCAGCAGGGCCAGAATCGACCGGATCGGCCGGGCAAAGGAAATGGTGAAATTTCCCCATTTCATGGTTTTTGGAAAGGGAAGCGACACAATCAGCTCAGGCAGCATCTGCTGGAGCAACTCGGTGCTGGCCCGGCCGGTTTCGATCTTGTCCGCGCACAGGTAGGCGCCTTTTTCCGTCTCGCGCACCTTCAAAAGGTCCATGGAAAGACCGACTTTTTCAGCAAACTTTTTCGCGGCCATGGTCGGCGCCCCGCCGGCATCGAAGGCCACGCGCTGCGGCGGGCCGATGACCTCGGTGGTCACCGATTCCTGTTTTTCGGCCACCTGCGCCACCATCACGGCCAGGCGCCGGGGAGTGCCCAGGGCCCGGGCGCTGCCATGGCCGATGCGGGCATCGTCGAGTCTTTTGAGCAGCTGGCGGCAAAGCGCGTCCAGAGCCGGGGCGATATAACCGGCCGGGATTTCTTCGGTCCCGATTTCAAGCAGTAGGGTATCCATTTTCACCTCATCAAACCAATCGATGCGTCCCGGAAATCCTGCCCGGGGGTTTTTGAACAGCCGGGATCAACCCGGAGCGTTTGGCCCCAGCAGGGGAAAACCCATGGTCCGGCGCTGGTCCAGATAGCCTTCGGCGCAGGCGCGGGCCAGGTTGCGGATCCGGGTGATATAGCCGGTTCGCTCGGTGACGCTGATGGCGCCCCGGGCATCCAGCAGGTTAAACGTATGGGAGCATTTGAGGCAGTATTCGTAGGCGGGAAGCACCAGGGATTGCGCAATCGCGTGCCGCGATTCGGCCTCGTATTTCGAAAACCGGTCCAGCAGCATGGGAACATCGGCTTTTTCGAAGTTGTAGGTGGACTGTTCCACCTCCTGCTGGTGGTGCACGTCCCCGTACCGAATCTGCTCGTTCCACATCAGATCGTAGACGTTGTCCACCCCCTGCAGGTACATGGCGATACGCTCCAGCCCGTAGGTAAGCTCCACGGAAATCGGATGCAGCTCGATGCTGCCGGCATGCTGAAAATAGGTAAACTGGGTGATCTCCATGCCGTCTAACCAGACCTCCCAGCCCAGCCCCGAGGCCCCCAGCGTGGGCGATTCCCAGTCATCTTCCACAAACCGGATATCATGCTCCAGGCAATCGAGCCCAAGGGCGTTGAGGCTTTGCAGGTAAAGCTGCTGGACATCTTCGGGAGAGGGTTTGAGCAGCACCTGAAATTGATAGTAGTGCTGAAGCCGGTTGGGGTTTTCCCCGTAACGGCCGTCGGTGGGCCTGCGGGAGGGCTGCACGTAAGCCACCTTCCAGGGTTCCGGCCCCAGGGCTTTGAGAAGGGTGGCCGGATGAAAGGTGCCGGCCCCTACCTCCAGGTCGTAGGGCTGCACCAGCACACAGCCCTTTTCCGCCCAAAATTGCTGCAACGACAAGATCACGTCCTGAAACTTCATATCCGGATTCCTTTATCCTATGTCCTCATGTCTATGTTTCGGATGATCCACCTTCCACGACCAGCCCCCGGGTGTCCACACCGGCATCCAGCAGCCGCGCATCGGCAGCCGCCGACAGGATCTTTTCCCAGCAGGGCCGCAGGGCCTCAATGGATGGCTTTTCCCCCAACGCCCAGAGGCAGCCTCCTCCTCCGGCTCCGGTAAAGCGGGCGCCACAGCCCAGGGTCGCGGCGGCTTCCACGAGTTTTTCCCCGGTGGCGTCGAGCACCTCCGGGGTCATCTCGCGGCGAAGGGCCGTCTCCCGGTTCATGGCCGCGCAGGCCGCGGGCAGGTCGCCCTGGCGAAGCGCCGCGACAAACTTTTTGCTCTCCTCGATGATCCGGTGCCACACCCGGCGCTGGTTGCCGGCCAGAAACTGCCGGACCCAGGTGCCGTTGATGTCTTTGGATTCATGGGAAATACCGCAGTAGGCCACCAAGAAGCGCGAGGTCAGCACCGACGGGGCCAGCGGCTCGCGAACAAACCCCGGTCCCCGTCCCGGTTTCCAGTGCCAGGTGTTGACCCCGCCATAGGCGGCCGCCAGTTGATCCTGAAGACCGCAAGGCACGCCGGCCACTCCGGCCTCGATGGCATGGGCCAGCAAAGCCGCCTTGTCCCGGGAAAGCGGGCTACCCGGTTCGCTCAACGCCGAAAGGGCGGCCACCAGGGCCACGGCGGCCACGGACGAGCCGCCCAGGGCACTCTTGGGAGGCGAAGCCGAGTCGATTTCGATATGAAGGCCGTCTACGCCAAAATAGGCGGCCACGGCGAAAATCAGCCCCAACGGAGAATTGAACGGCGCCGTATCCAGGCCGTACTCTGCCGGATCAAAGCCCCGGGAGGTCACCCGGACCCGCCCCCGGGCCGCGGGTTGCAGGCTCACCCGGGTGCGCAGATCAAGCGCCACGTTCAACGTGCAGGGATCCAGGTGCTGCAGCGGCAGAAAAAACGTGGGAATATCCAGGGTGCCGCCCATGTCGATCCGGCACGGCGCCGAGGCGCTGATACGGTGATTTTCAAGAATTTTCCGGATCTGATCCGTCATCGCTTCCCGCCTGTTATCTTCCCTGGCCTCTCACCCCGCAGCCATCCCGCCTCAATTGCCGGAGCACATCCAGGCTTTTCGGGTATCGGCCCAGGTGAAACGGAATAAAGGCTTCCAGAAAGGTCTGGCCTTCCGCCAGGGTCTGGGCCGAGAACCGAATGCGGCCGGCGGTCCCCGCCGTTTTTTGACCGCACCAGAGCAGTTCCTTGATGCTGCCCTTGGCCAGACTGGGGCCATGGCCGTTTTTGGAGCACCGGTCACACACCAGACCGCCGCGCTTCAAGTCCAGGCGGATGCGGCGCTGATCGATTTGTTCGGTCTGCTGCTGACAGACGCTGCATGCGCTCAAATGCGGGGCCATCCCCGACAGGCAAAGAAAGCGCATCTGGAACAGCAGGTTCAGTGCCGCGTCAACCACCTTTTCATCGGCAGATGCCGTGTCAAGGGCCGTGAGCATGCGGCCCAGCAGCATATAAAGCCCGGTCTGGGCCTCATGTTCCTCGATCCAGTGATCGATGAGTTCGGCCCAGTAGCTGGCATAGGCGGTCTTGAGAACGTTGGATCGAATCCGGGAAAAGGGTTCGATGAGACTCGCCTCCTGGAGCAGGGGCAACCCGTTGCCCCGGCCCGGGCGCACCACCAGCTCGATGTGCGAAAACAGCTCCAGCACGCCGCCGAATCGTTTGACGCTTTTCTTGGCGGCCTTGGCCAAGGCTGGCAGTTTGCCGCGATCCCGGGAAAGAAAGGTCAGAATCAGGTCATAGTCCCCGAAATCGATCCGGCGCAGCAAAATCGCGGAAGTGGTGTAAGTGGACATGAAACTGCTGAACCTGTAGGCTGCAGCCTACCCTAAAGCCTGCCCGGGTCGTAGCGACAAAACCGGCAGAAAGCAGGGTTTGAGCCGACCCGGTCAGGGAAGCTGAAGGTTGACGGCCTGCCCGCCGAGTGTGCTCCAGCCGCTGGTCGGGTGGGTGGAGCGGAAGTTCGCCCACTCCGACAGGTTGGCCTTGCCGAGGATGACCGCACCGGCCGCCCGCAGCCGGGTCACCAGGAACGCCTCTGCGGGTGCCGGCCCGCCGGCGGCCAGTGCCGGGGAGCCCGCGGTGGCGGGCAGTCCCCGGACGTCGATGTTGTCCTTCACCAGCACCGGGATCCCCGCCAGCGGGGGACGCGGGGTGCCCGGCGGGTAACGGCGGTCGATCGCCTCCGCCTCCGCGGCGGCGTCCGGGTTCACGCTGATGACGGCCCGCAGCGCCGGGTTGACCTGGCTGATCCGCGCGAGGCAGCCAGCGGTCAGCGCGGCCGCGGTGGTCCGCCCGTCCGCCAGCGCCTCTCGCAGCCGCCCCCCGGTGGCGCCCTGAGCGCCGGCGTCCTGAATGGTGGCGACCTGAGCGCCGGCATCCTGAGCAGCGGTGTCGTGAGCTGAGCCAGCCGGCGCGCCAGCGCCAGACCGGCCAGCCGGCGTGTCAGGCTCGGGCATGGTGGCAGGATAACGGCGTGGAGACGCGTATCGGCCTGCTGACCGCGGTACCCGCGCTGGAGCGCCCGGACCTGCTCGCGCCAGCGGTCAGCCAGGCGCTGACCGGGCTGGCCGGGGTGCTGCCGGCCGCTGACGTGACCGTGGCCGAGATCGACCCGGGGCTGGCGGACACGGCGGCGTTCTGCGAGAAATACCAAGTCGGCCTGGAGGAATCCGCCAACTGCGTGGTGGTCAGCGGGCGGCGCGGTGGGGACACCAGGTTCGCCGCCTGCATGGTGCTGGCCACCACCCGCGCGGACGTGACCGGCGTGGCCCGCCGGGAGCTGGACGTGCGCAAGGCGTCGTTCGCGCCGCAGCCGGTCGCGGTGGCCGAGACCGGGATGGAGTACGGCGGGATCACCCCGGTCGGGCTGCCCGCGGGCTGGCCCATCCTGGTGGACGCGGCCGTGGCGGCGGCGCCGCGGGTGGTCATCGGCACCGGCGTGCGCCGGTCCAAGCTGGTGCTGCCCGGGGCGGCGCTGGGCCGCCTGCCCGGTGCGCAGGTCATCGACGGGCTGGCCCGGCCGGCGTAGCCCCGGGCC
>JBJKSK010000285.1:0-5732 GCA_046704125.1 Desulfobacterales bacterium
CCGCCTGGCAAACCTGGCAATCGGGGTTGACGGGAACTCTGGCCTATCCCGCCTTTGCCGCCTTCCCGGGGCCCCTGGGCCCGCCGATGCCGGCTATCCCCATGCCTCTGGTCGCTTTTTCCTCCCCGGGGGAGTCCCAGTTTTCTCCGGCCACCTTGAAAAACGCCATGGAGTCAAACTTCGGGGACCCCACGGCGGCCCATGCGCCCGAATTGTTCGACTCCATCGCCAAGGCCTTCAATACGGTCTTTCAGATGTACAAGGCCATGACCATGGTCATGCTGGTCACGGGCACAGGGCCCGTGCCTTCTTTCGCCCCTCCGCTGGTTCCTGTCGGACCGGTGGTCGGGGGCATTTCGATTCCAACACCCGGCGCGATGCTCACACCCCCCCTGGGCAAAATTCCCGGCCCCGGCGGCACGTACCAGATCGAATTGACCCCTTTCAAGAAATGACCATGAAGCCGCACTTGCCATGAAAATGCAAACGCCATGCATATAGCCAACGAAACGCCATTTGCGGTGCAAGTCCTGCCGATGCTTGGACCCGGGGAAAACCCGGTGCTGGCCCTTGTCGTGAAGGGGACTTTCGATATGGTTTCGGACAGCCCCGCCCCAGTCTCAGCGGAGCAGATCCCCGTTTTTTTCGGTGACCAGCTGTACGATCCCGTAAGGGGTGGCAGCGTCAAGTTCGAGTCCGACGCGGCACCATTCAAACCCAAAGGGGACATCGCCCTGGTGGGCAGGGCCCACGCACCGGGCAAAATCCCCGTCAAGGCCCTGGATGTCATGATGCGCGTGGGTTCACTGAAAAAAAGGCTCAGGGTCATCGGTGATCGCACGTGGAGCTGCCTTGGCGCCCTGTGGCCCGCCGTGGCCTCTGAGCCAAAACCTTTTACCGAAATGGGGCTGGTTTACGAACGCTCCTTTGGAGGCATCGACCGGAATGCGGGTGCCTTTTGCAGGGAAAATATCTCGGGCTGCGGCTTCTACGCCAAAAAAAGCAAAAAAAACCTTCATGGCGCCCCCCTTGCCAATATCGAAGACCCCGAACACCGGGTCAAGTCCTGGAAAGATCACCCCAAACCGGTTGGATTCGGGTTTTACGGGAAAACCTGGGCGCCACGACTCGAATGCCTCGGCACCTATGATGAAAACTGGCAAAAGCACCGGGCGCCCCGGCCGCCTCTGGATTTCAGGCTCGAATATTACAATGCCGCCCACCCCCAACTCCAGGTGCCCGGATATCTGAAGGGAAACGAAGAAGTCGAGCTGGTCAACCTGACCCCGGGCGGCCAGCTGCGTTTCTGGCTTCCCGGAACCGCCGTGACCGCCACGGTGATAAAATCCTTTGAACTTCTCTCCGGTGAGATAGACCCCGCCAACCGGCAACAACCCAGACCCCTTGCGGACCCCGTCCAGGAGGAAGCCCCGATGAATATAGACACGCTTTGCCTGATACCGGAGGAAAAACGCCTTTACATGGTGTGGCGGGGTAGCTGCCCGATCCGGGATTTAACCGGCATGGAGGTCAAACAGGTGCGGATTTGCGTTTCTTGACCCAAAATCCGAACTCCCTGCCAGGAAGCGGCTGGTTCGACAGCAGGGGACCCGGAGCAAGACTGCCATTGAAGAGAGCTGCATGAAAACGAAAACCCTGTGAGGAGAAAACCATGCATTACAATTTTTCCATAAACTCCAAGAAGTTGTCGATCCTGGCCGTCGGTGCCGTCTTCCTGTTGGTTCTGGTCTATGCGGCGGGGTGGTTTTCCGGCATCCTGTGGTCCGGATCCGTCGGTACTTCCCGAAAAACGGCTTTGCAACCTTCCTACCCGGCCGCGACGGCCATGGCCCCCAAGCCGTCACTTCCGCACAACGCGCCTGCCGCCGCCCCACCGGCCAAAGCACCGGCTTCTCCTGTGCCAGCTCCCGCCGCTGTGGCTTCGGCGCCGCCGGCCACCGGTTCCGCCACCGCGCC
This sequence comes from Desulfobacterales bacterium, assembly GCA_046704125.1. GTDB lineage: Bacteria > Desulfobacterota > Desulfobacteria > Desulfobacterales > JBJKSK01 > JBJKSK01. The sequence continues at coordinate 1,978 of JBJKSK010000285.1, forward strand.
CGCCCCGCTGCCAAAGCCTCCTGTCAACCCGCCGGCGGCCAAGCGAAAGCCGGCATCACCGCCGCCGATCAAGAAAGCTTCCGTTCAAGTCGGCGCCTACCGGATGAAGACCAATGCATTGGCCATGGTCAAAAAAATGGCCAAAAAGGGATATTCACCGTATATCTTCCAAGCCAGGGATATTTCAAACCGCCTCTGGTATACGGTTCGTATCGGCGCTTTTGCGAGTATGACCGAAGCCAAGCAGGCAGCCGCCCGGTTCAAGAAAAAAGAAGGCACCGACGCCGTGGTTGTCGGCTTCAGGAGCCTTGCCCCGATCGGGAAAAAGAAATAGAAACCCCGGGATCCGCCCGGCGGTCCCGGAATTTTGTAAAACCTCCCTGGAAAGAGTTGGATCATGTTGCCTAACTCCCGCTGGAATCCACGAGTGGCTGTCGCCCCGCCGGGACCGGAATCCCGAAAGGCATTGAAACGGATGCACCAGGTCATCGGCCGGGCCGATTACATGGGCCTGTATGGCGTCGTTTTGAAGGGCAGCAGCGGCACCTGCATCGAGGACCTCGATGGCAACCGGTACCTGGATTGCCTGTCCGGGGCGGCCGTCAACGTGTTGGGCTACGATGCGCCGCAAGTGGTTTCAGCTTATGCGGATGCCGCCAAGGCCATTCAGCAGACCTGTTTCTCATATACCCCGTCGCTTCCCGCCATCGAACTGGCGGAACACCTGGCGCGAATCACCCCGGGAAATCATCATAGAAAGGTGCTGTTCGAACTTTCCGGTTCCAACTCCATGGACGCGGCCTTGCAGATCGCATGGCGGGTGACGGGCAAAGATATCCTGCTGAGATTCCAAAACGCCTACCATGGATCCACATGGCTTTCCAAGACGCTCAATGGATTTGCCCCACCCAGAAGCCGGTACTTTTCCAGACATCACTTCGCCACCCTGCCCTTTCCAACCAACCCGCGACTCTCCGAACAGGTCATAGAAGCCATCGAACTTCACCTGTCCCAGGGAAATGTGGCCGGGTTGGTCTTTGAAACCGTCCAGGGAGACGGCGGCGGGGGGGTAGCCCTCGGATCCTTTTTTAAACGTGCCGCCCCCCTGCTCAGGCGCCATGGGGCGCTGCTCATCGCCGATGAGGTGCAGACGGGAATGGGACGAACCGGCACATGGTGGGGCATTGACCAGGAAGAGATCATCCCGGATCTGATGGTGACCGGAAAGGCGTTGGGAGCCGGGTTTGCGCCCATATCGGCCTTGGTGGGCCGCGCCGAGCTGGTGGACGCTCTGGATCAAGGCGCTCAAATCACCTCCTTCAAGGGCCATCCGCCTTCCTGCGCCGCTGCCATTGAAACCATAAAGACCATCGAACGACACAATCTGCTGCAACACGCCGCGCAGATGGGAAAACGGCTGCTTTCCGGTTTCAGGACCCTGGTGGAAGAATATCCGGATATCTTCGTCCAGGCCAGGGGAAGGGGGCTTATTCTAAGCCTGGAGTGTCAGGTGGGCAAAAATCCGCTGGCATGCCGGATTTTTGCCATGCGCTGTGTGGAAAAAGGGCTCTACCTGGGGTACTGGGGAAGGAGACAGGAAGCGCTTCTAATCGTCCCTCCCCTGATTTTCTCCCGGGAAGATGTGCAGACGACACTTTCCATCATCAAGGAGGTGGCCGAGGAGACCCGATCCGGGAAAATCCCGGATGCGACCATCCAGCAGGTCAGCAGCACCGAGGCCGTAGGCTTTGTGCTGTTTGGCGGCTCCCCCGCCCAACCCGAACCCCAGAGCACTCATGGGCTATGAGGTGATTTTAAGTTGGACGAGCCGATTTTCAAGCCGGGCGTCGATTTGCCCAAGCACTTCTTTCAACCGGTGGTCGGAGATGCCGTCGTCCTTGACAAAGCCTCGGTAAATTTCCACAAGGCCGTGCAGGCTGGCCTCGTATACGGTAAGCCGATTTATTTTTTCGAAATCCGGTTTGCCGAGGCCTCCCGAAAGGGCGATTTCAACGAGGCCGGCGGGCCGCAGCGCCTCAGAACCATATTGGACAACCACCCCGATCTTGCCGGCGACATAATTTTGGACGGGCACGGATTGCACCGGCCCGACCCAGTCTCCGTATCCCCTGGTGGCTTTCAACGCACTGGAAATCCCCTGCTTCATCACGGGAAGGTAGGCGATCTGCCAAAATCCACCAAAACATCGGATCCCCCGGGAAAAAGCGACGACGGCGAAACTGGTAAACAGACTGGGCAAAAGGATTTTCGCTTTCAGGGACGAAATCAGGGCATCAGGTGTAAAATCGACCACACACCGGCTTCCAGCGGCATTTCCGCCCTCGAGAACCCATTTGCCGTTACGGCAGCCAAGAGAAAGGGAAATGGCTCTGCCCTTGGCATCCACTCCCCAGAAAAATGCCGTTCCGTTTTTTCTCGGCGTCTTCCCCCCAGGGCAAAGCCCTGACGGGGCGTTTTCCAGATGCCAACATCCGGTCTGTCGGTTCAGGGCCGTTATGAGGGCGCCTCGCAGCGGCCCATCAAAAAAGAGTCGGTATACCAGTGAACTGGAGTTTTGGAGATCCAGTTCGAGCAGGGCGGAAACGATCTTTTCCATTTCCAGGTGCACCATTTCCGGAACAGGATGCCGCCACCCCTGGGAAAAGAGGCGCTTCCACAGTCGGTGGTTTATCACCACGCTTTGATCCGAGTAGTTTTCAAGCGACAGAACCGCCGGGTCGCTGTACTGGCCCAGGATTATGGTTTCAAGGCACTGCTTTTCCCTTTTGGAGATGCGGCCCTCCCGAAAGAGCCGCAGTGATTTGTCCAGCGCTCTGGACAGGCCCAACCGGTCCACGGGGTGGGCGGCACTGACCAGGGTATGCTTTTCCCGGTCCGGGAAAAGGCCGATTTTTATCGGCTGGGCCTCTGCCCCGCATTCCCCGGGGCCGGGGGCTAGCCTGGACAGCAGGATACCCCTTGGGTAAAGGGTGTTGTTTAGGGGAACGGCGCCGAAGGCAAACACGGGGACGACGCGCTGGATCGATGCGTCGGATAGTGCCGGCAGGGAGAAAATGAGGTTGCTTTGTACTATCACCGGGTGATACGTCACGCCGTGGTGATTGGCGGTAATGACCACGGGAGATCTTTCCATTTCCTTCCGGAAGGCAGCCGCCGTGTCGCGCCCCAGAAGGCGGGCGGCAAGGGCCTCGGCGACATCGAACAAGTCCTCCCGAGGCTGAAGGGAAACGGCCCTGTTTTCCCGGAATGTGCCGGTGTAGGATTCCAGCGTCCAGGCGCCGAATTGATTCAGAATCGCGTCGACTCCAGGAAACCTTTGTCTGGCTTGGGTTACAACATCGTTATCGCCCATGGCCGCCTTTTTCATCCATTTGCCGGAACCCAATTCCCAGATTGAAGGTGCGGCGAAATTGCCATGACCACCGAACTCCGATTACGACTCAAGGTGCTGGTTCTGGTTCTCTTTCTGCTGACCCTGGCTCAAATTTTCAATGCGAGCCTCGGCATTACCTCGCTGGAAAGGCTCTACCTGGACTCCCTGATATCGGGCTACCGGGTCTCCGGGCAAGACTTTCAAAGAAACCTCAACAGCGCGCTTCGCTTCGGTAAAGATCTGGAAAAATTTATCGGAATAAAAAAGCAACTCGAGGAGGTGAAAAAAAACAACCCGGATCTGGAAAATGTCACCGTGTCCCTGCCCGATGGCGTGATCATCCACAGCCTCAACCCGGATG
>JBJKSK010000286.1:0-5659 GCA_046704125.1 Desulfobacterales bacterium
CTCAAAACCTTTGAAGACCTCATCGCCAGTGTCGGTTACGGGAAGATCACCCCGTTGCAAGTGGTGCGGAAATTCATATCCAAAACCGAGGAGGACGTCAGCCAGGAATCAATTCTGGGCAAAATCATCGGTAAGGTGCGAAAAAAAAAGCCCAGGACGGGAATCATGGTCAAGGGGTTGGACGATATTCTGGTACGATTTGGCCGATGTTGCCAGCCGGTTCCCGGAGACCCGATCACCGGCTACATTACGCGGGGATATGGCGTTACCGTACATCGAATGACATGCGTCAACGCGTTGAAAATGAATCCGGAGCGACAAATCGAGGTGTCATGGAATGACGGGGTCACCGAGACCTACCCGGTCAAGATCCGGGTCCGCTCCTATGACCGCGTCGGCCTGTTGGCCGATATCGCTGCCACCATCAGCCAGATCGGCGCCAACATTCTCAGCGCCGAGACTGAAACCAGGGAAAACAAGGTGGTCGACAGTTTTTTCACCATCGTCGTGGAGGATACGGATCAACTGAACCGCACCTTGGCCGCGGTGCGGAAGGTGCGACTCGTTCAGGAGGTCAAACGCATAGAAGGCTAGCCCGCCTTGACCATGTGGCCGGCTTTGATGCACTTGGTGCATACCATCATCCGTTTTATTCGGCCGTTGTGCATGGCACGCACGCGTTGCAGGTTCGGGTTAAACCGTCGCTTGGTCACGTTGTGAGCATGGCTCACGTTGGCTCCCACCATCGGTTTTTTCCCGCAAAGTTCACACATTTTAGACATTTTTAAGCACTCCTTTAGTTTTCGCAAATAGAATCCATCCAGACCATAGTGTAAGCGGTCTGTCTACACCCATTTAGAAGTCATGTAAAGTTTTTTCGTTTCTTTGGCGCCGCTATTTTTTGGCCTTCCGCAACCGGGCCGCCTCGCACAACCCGATATAACGAAGGGTCTTCTGGTAAATGCCCACATCGGGATACGTCTTGATAATCGATCGGAACCGAGCCAAAGCCGCCTTGTAGTGCTTGTGCTGATAATAAAAAAGACCGATGTCAAATTCATGACCGGAAAGATTTCTTTGGCAAATTTTAATCCGCTCGACTCCTTGAGCCGCATAGGTGGTGTCGGGAAACTGCTTGACCAGTTGCTGAAAGACATTCAATGCTTTTCGCGTCATGGTCTGGTCCCGGTCCATGCCGCCCATCTGGTCGAAATAACACTGGCCGATTTGAAAAATCACATAAGGAATCACTTCGTTTCGCGGATGCAGGTTTTCGAAATTTTCATAACCAGACACCGCATCCGCGTAATTCTGGAGGTGGTAATTGGCATCGGCGATCTTGAGTTCGGCCAAAATGGCGTACTTGCTAAACGGATACCAGTCTGTGAGCTTTTTGAAGGACTTGATGGACGTGCGATAATTGCCGCTGTTATAGGCTTCCATGCCGTCGGTGATCAGTTCCGGAGCCAGTTTTTCTGGTTTTGGATGATTAAACCAGGCACAGCCGGATACCAGAAACATCGAAACCAACAATAGAACAATTAGACGCCGCATAGGACCGCTTTCATCCGTTGCCGTTTCAATCGCTGAGCCAAACGGCTTGGTCACTTACAAAAACACCGGCGGTGGATCTTTACAGACCACCGCCGGCACCTGTTATCCGTAACACAATCGGCAGCTATCAAAGCACCCGCTTGAGGCTTTCTTCCAGTTTGGATTTGGCAACCATGCCGGTTACCTGTTCGACCACGGCCCCATCTTTGAAAAAAATCAAGGTCGGAATGGCCTTGATCCCATATTTTCCGGGCGTCACCGGGTTGTCGTCCACATTGCATTTGGCAAACTTCACCTGGTCGCCAAACCGGCCGGCCAACTCTTCCACGACCGGTCCGATAGCCCGGCAAGGCCCGCACCAAGGCGCCCAAAAATCAACCAACACCGGTTTATCCGCCTTGAGAACCTCGGCATCGAAACTGCCGTCATCGATTTCCAACAGACCTTCAGCCATAACCCGATATCCTTTCTCCAAAAAATTATACAGGTTTTGTAATATACTGTTGACCCTGACGGTTGTCAACTCATCTCGCCGGATTTGCCGCAGGGCTCCGTTGACAGGCACTTTGGGTTCTGTTACCAGTGTTGTCACGTCCACTGGTTCTAAACGGCATGTCTTGCATGCCGGATCTGGCGGGAAAGAAAAACCATGCCTCATAAGATTCGGATTGGAGCCCTGATATCAGGCGGGGGAACCAACCTCCAGGCCATCATTGATGCCTGTGAAAACGAAACCGTCCACGGGACCATGGTCTTTGTCGGCTCAGACAATCCAGGGGCCAAGGGGCTGGCGCGTGCCAGGCAACACGGCATTCCCACATTCGTCGTGGACTACAGCCATGTCATTGAAACTTATAGGAAAAACCCGGCCGACTGCATCTTGCCCAAAGACCTTGACTTGGACCATGTCCTATCTAAGCAATCGCTGCTGGATTCAAGGACATCGCCCGAGAAACTATCCGCATTTCTCAAGACCCGGGCGGTGGCCGAATCCAGGCTGCTCGAGGCCATGGCCGCCCATCCTTTCGATTTGCTGGTTCTGGCCGGGTTTATGCGAAATCTCACTCCGTATTTCATCGACCGGGTGAACATCAATGCCCACCGGGTCATGAACATTCACCCGGCCCTGCTGCCTGCTTTTCCCGGTGTGGACGGCTATGGCGACACCTTTCGCTACGGGTGCAAGATCGGGGGATGCACGGTTCATTTCATCGACTACGGAGAAGACTCAGGGCCCATCATCGGTCAAAGATCGTTTCCCATCCATTCCGGCGATACCCTGGACGATGTCAAAAGAAAAGGACTGGCTCTGGAATGGAAACTGTATCCGGAGTGCATTCAACTGTATGCTCAAAACCGGCTTCGCGTCGTTTCCAGGATGTTCAAGTTGGAAAACGGACAGACCCTGCATCGCAGCCTCGTGCAAATCACATGAAAATCGGCCTCATCGCCTCGTTAAGGGCAGCGTTGCTCATCAATGCCTATGTTTTTTCCATCGCCCCGAGAATCGCCGCTACAGCCGTATCGATGGTCAGCTCTCCGGTGTTCAGGATCACATCGTAGTGAAGCGGATCGGCGATATCCGTATGAAAATATTTTCGAACAAACGCCTTGCGGTCCGATTCGGTCCGAAGCACCCGGCGGCGCGCCTCTTCTAAGGATAGCTCGAAGGCCTCGGCCACGTGTTTGACCCGGTTTTCCAGCGGAGCGATGATCCGCACCCGCAACCGTCGGCCGGCGGGCAGGATGAAATTGGCTCCCCTTCCAACCAGAACAGCCCGGCCATGTTTTCCGATGGTGCCGACGACTTTCATCAGATGCTGAAGGTACTCATCGGGCCAGAGGTGGTGCTCGTTGACCAGAGAGGAAATCCACTCATCGAGCACAGAAAGGCCTTTTTCATCCAGGGTTTCTAGAAGCAGCGAGCTGACCTTGGCGCTTTCGGCCATGCTGTGCAACACGTCTTGATGAAAAAGATCCCGCCCCGTTTTCTCGGCAAGCCTTTCGGCCACCAGCCGGCCCCCGCTGCCCGGTTCCCGGGAAATCGTGATGACCGATTCGATTTTTTCCTTTTTCTGTTCGCCTGTCTTGAACATCCGCCATTTCTTGACCTGTTGCTCGATGATCTGTTGGATGGAACGACTCTTGGTCTTCATGGCTTCTCCTTTCGTGGTTGAAGGTCAGACGCCAAATCAGCAGCGAATGCCCCCTTCACTGTCGGTCAGCACGATTTGCCAAACGCTGTCTGTTTCTCAATGCTTTGATTTTATGAAACCAACACCGTTGGTGTCAAGCCAAAGCATTGAACCTTCTTTGCGGTTTGCCACCAACCGTGGCCGGTGTTGACTTGCCTATGGGTTTCCGTCATAAAGCAAATTGACTTTTTTCCAGACAAGGAGCTGATTTCTGTTTTCGACAAGGAGCTTTCCGGCGATGCTGCTTGAATGTGATAAACTGACCTACCAGTACCCCAGCAGTCAAACACCGACCTTTCAAGACCTGACGTTTCGGCTTCAAGAACCGGGGTTCCATGCCCTCTTTGGCTCTTCGGGCGCCGGCAAGACCACCTTGGCCCGAATCATTGCCGGACAAATCAACGGGTATTCAGGCGCGATACGCACCCATCAGATACCCAAGATTCTGTATTCGTACAATTCCGAAAAAATTCCCGGCTGGACTTCCGTTTATCGGCACCTCATGGATGTGGCCGTGCCGACGTGCCTGGATCAAATTCCGGAGCTGACAAGTGCCTTCGGGCTGACGCCCCACGTTCAATCCCGGTTTACCCAGCTGTCCCTGGGCCAGCAAAACCGCGCCAATTTGACGCGATACTTGCTTCAGGATTTTGACTTGCTGATCATGGATGAAAGTCTGGCCAATGTCGACGAGGCCACACGGGAGAAAATCATCCTCACCATCAAGGAAAAGTTTCCCGATAAATGTTTTCTCTACATCTCCCACAACCTCGTGGAAGTCGCCCGGTTTTGCCGCGATATCCTCGTGTTGAGGGGTCCGGGCAAGACGCCGTCAATCGCCAAGGCGCACGGGTACAACCAAACCCAGACAGCGTCTCCGGCCAGCCGGGACCTGGAGCCGATCATGCTGGAAATCGTCCATGCTTCTTAGACGACTCTATCAATTCGCGATGGTCTACGCCCTGGGGGTGGGCTTTCTGTTTGTGCTCAAAGCCATCCTGGGACTTTCGAATTACGTCATCCCCGGGCCTGTGGACGTCTGGCAGACTGGGGAAGCGGTTTGCCGCCGATATATTTTCAATTCCATGAATACATTGTCCGTGGCCATTCTCGGACACATGCTGTCCATCGCCATGGCCACGGCGGTGGGCATCGTCGGGCGCAAGAGCACCTGGACCGGGTCCTTGATCCGTGCAGCGGCTTATAACATCCAGGCCTATCCCATTGTTGCCGTGGCCCCCATCATCTTCATTCTGTTGGGTGACGGCCTCTCGTCGCGGCTGATCATCGCCGCCATGATCTGCTATTTCCCCCTGCTGCTTTCCATCATCGGGGTCTTTAGCGAACCGGTGAGCCGCATCGAGCATTTCTACGCCATGACCGGTAGGCTTAACTGGAAGCTGGAAGTCAAAATCCGGGCATTTGAAAATATCGGAAAACTCGTCACGGTGGTGGCCGGCAGTGCAACCCTGGCCATGGTGGGAACCATTGTTGCCGAATTTATTGCCGCCGACGCAGGCATCGGCTTCAGTATCCGTATAGCGCTGTATCAAAGCAATATGGCCAAGATCCTCGTTGCGCTGTTTTTCGTCGGTATCTCTACTTCCCTGTATCTGGCTGTCCTGGAATGGATCGGAGAACGGGTGCGCAGACGGGTCCAGGGACAGTAGGGGTAACGAGGGACCAAAGGGGACGAAGGGACGGGCAAAAAAGGAGGGGCGGGATGAAACGGGACTCGGGAAAGTGGTTTGTGGCGGTCTTGGTGGCTGCCGCTTTGGCGATGGCCGGTTGCAGTAAATCGACTCAGAAGTTGGAGCCTGTGACCTTTCGACTCAAGTGGCTGTTAAATGCCAGTGCCATCGGAGACATCTACGGGGAGGCCTACAAGAATTTTGCCGCCAACAGACTGG
>JBJKSK010000287.1:0-10258 GCA_046704125.1 Desulfobacterales bacterium
TTCATGAGGTCGGTTGAGGGCCGTCAGCATGGCTAGATTGATAAAGCTGCGGGTGCGCCGGTCAAGTCCCGGTCTTCCCCAAATCTCGCCCCAGCAGTATCGGGTTACCAATTCTTGCATGGGTTGCGTGAAATCAGTCGCATTTTTGAGGGATCTATCAACGTACTCGGGGCCCAGCACCGAACGCCGAATCTGCAAACCTTTGGCAAAGAGTTCATCTGGCATGGTATTTCTTTCCTTTCCTTGAGTTATTGGGATATATATCCCGAGTCTTATTTGCCCACACTGCCTCTGAATGCATTCAGGATAGTCGATACGCGAACGAGTCCCGATCTCTGAGTTGCACTGCAGATATGGTCATTCCAACAATCTTCCTTCCGGTGGGAAGAAGCCGCAAATTCGATCGTGTTCGGTTCAAAAGAAAAAGGAATAAGAGAAGCTATTCAGACGAAAGCGGGAGAGTCTCGCATTCCGAAAGTGAAAGAGAAAAGTGGCTCATCCCTGGCCATGAGGTCCCGTACGAATTTTAATTGCCGATTCTTCCCCTCACTTTTTCTTTGCTCTTGATATTCCGGAATCTTCGCGAGTTTCAGAACCCTGCAAGCGAATGAATGCAAGGACCTGGTCGGCGGTTTTGGAGATGTGTTCAGTTATCAAATGGACAGCACGCTCTTTATTTCGGCATTCCAATTGATCGATAATGGCGCTGTGTTCATCCCAGACTTGGCGCACCGAATCCAGACGGATACTGATCTGCCGCATGCTCAGAATGACGGCCCGGATATTGACGAGCAACTTGATGAGAAATTTGTTGTCCGTGGCATTGTATATGGTATCGTGAAATGCGGTATTGAGTTCAAAAAGCAGGTTCAGAGTAAAATCTTGATCGGCCTCCGTGGAGCTGAGGAGTTCGTTCGCCTGAGCTCTGATCTGCTTGAGGATGGCGATTTCCTCACCGGTGATCCGCTCGCAGGCCAACTCGATAGAATGAGTTTCAAGAATGGCACGCAGTTTAAAAAGATCGCAAACCGTTTGCTCATCGAGTTGGATCACTCGAATTCCACCTTGGGCGACACGCTCGGCCAGACTGTCCTGTTCGAGCCTGCGGAAAGCTTCTCGGACAGGCGTACGGCTGACATCGAAATCCTTTGCCACCTCGACTTCGTACAAACGGTAACCAGGTTTGATCTCACCTTTGATAATACCTTTTGTGAGCATTTCGTAGATCTGATCAGCCATGGATCTCGAACGCTTGACCAGTCTCTGCGCACCTGAATTTTGAAAAGGAATCATCCGCTCCCCTCTGTACTTGGATAACTCAATGATGAGATTCTTGGATACCCCATGCAACCTGAATTCTTTCCGGTGCATTGTCGGCCGTTGTCTGGGAACCAGGACGCAACTATGCAATCATGCATACAGATAAACATATCCGCTCGATCTGTCAAACGGCAGCCCCAAACGAACAAAAACTAATGAACCGCTATATTCGGAATCCATAACGAAAGCGCCGGGATGTACGTCAACAACGCCAGCGTGACAAGCAACGTGATAAGGTATGGCCAAACCTCTCGAAGAATCGAGCTAATGGATGCTTTCGATATATCGGCGATTAAAAACAGCGACAGGCCCATTGGTGGAGTTATCAAGCCGATCATTAGGTTGAAGACCGCAATCAGGCCAAAATGGACCGGGTTGATACCGGCACTAAGCAGTGGCGCCATGAGCATGGGAATAACGAGCAATGTCGCCGTTGTACTGTCCAAAAACATCCCGACGATGAGCAGAAGTATGTTCACCTCCAGGAGCAATACCATCGGGTTATGGCTCACCATCAAGAGCAGGGAAGACAGCATTTGAGGAATCCCCTGCACCGCGAGTATCCACCCGAAAACCGATGCTGAAGCGACAATAAGCAGTATGGCCGCGGACATTTTCACCGTTTCGAGAACAGCGTCCACGAATCGGCACCATCTCATTTCGCGATACACCAAGAGGGAAATCGCCATGATGTAAGCCAGGGCAACACTGGCGGCTTCAGTCGGAGTGAAAATGCCGGTGATCATACCGCCCACCAGAACGACAGGAGCCAGCAGTGCCGGCAATGCCGGCAGCCCCCCCCGCAAGAGTTCACCCCACGTCGGCCATCGTTCCGCGCGGGGAAACCCCCGCCGCAGCGCCAAAATGCCACTGGTGATCATCATCAGCGTCGTGGCCAGAATGGCCGGGATTATTCCTGCCAGCAACAGTTTGACGATCGATACCCCAGTGATGGCGCCGAAAATCACCAAAGGTATGCTGGGCGGGAAAATGGGTCCCACCGTTGCCCCGGCGATGGTCACCGCAGCTGAAAATTGCGACGAAAATCCCTTATCCTTCATAGCCTTCATGAGAACTTGGCCAATACCGCCCACGTCGGCAAGCGCGGCGCCCGACATGCCCGAGAAGATCAGATTCCCAACGATGTTGACCTGCGTCAGTCCACCCGGCATACGCCCGACCAACGTGTCCGCAAATCGAAAGATCCGAGTCGTCACACCGGCAGAGTTCATCAGCATTCCCGTGAATATGAAAACCGGCACGGCAATGAGGGTATACGAATCCGCCAAGGAGTAATGAATGCGTTGTGCGATCAGCACTATCGGTACGCCCATCGTCACAATATAGGCGATGGAAGGAATAATAATCGCCAGCACGACCGGAAAACCGAGCAAGAACAGAAAGAAAAAAAGTCCTATTACCGCTAATCCCATCAGTCGTCACCTGTAACTTCTAAAGTCGAAGTGAGGGCGTTTGTTTTCCGGTCTTCGGTTGCTTCAGGCAGGGTCCCGGTCATGACGGCGGTCAACAACCGGGTCCCTGCAAGGGACAATGCACCTAACGACAATTACAACGTATTCCACTGTCACCAAAAGGAAACCGATCAACGTTGGTGCAAAAAACAGGAAATAGGGCATCGAAAGCGAAGGCGTGACCGTTCCCAAGTTGCCAAGGACGTTTTCCAGAGTTGACACCGTCACTACCCCGAAGCTCAGGAAACCGGACACCGCAACGACAAACTCCAGGGCTTTTCTCCAGCTCGGAGGGAGCAATGCGGCAAGTTCACGCATCTTGATGTGCCCATCGATTCGCGTCACTTCCGGTAAGGCCAGAAAAACCAGACAAATCAGCAGGTAGCGTGACAATTCATCCGAGCCCACAAACGAAACCGAGAAGACACTCCGCAGCGCAATCAAGACAACCGTCATCCCAACCAGCAGGACGAGGCTCGCCCCGGCAAGGTAGACATCCAATGTGCGAAGCAGGCGCAATAATCTCACCATATCTCCCCATTGATTCCTGTTTTTGAGGATGAAATCGGTCAGGCACCGATGGGCTCTCGAGTCCTCAGTGCCTGACATAAGCACCAGTCACAGCTCTGTACGACCCTTTATTGAATCTTCTGGAGCCGCTTGATCCAAGGAGCCCAACTGGGGAAGTCTTTATGGATCTGTTTGAGAACCGCCTTGCGGAAGGCAGACACTTGAAGCCCATTGCTCTGATCGATGAATTTCATCCCTTCGGACTCGAGCTTCTTTTTCAGTGCGGTTTGAGATTGGCGGTCCCACTTCAATGACAGTTGCGCCATCTCCTGAGAAACGTGCTCGATGATCTTGCGGTCTCGCGCCGGGATCTTCTCCCAGACCGCATTGTTGGCGAACACCACGAGCACGGAATACATGTGGTTGGTCATCATGACATATTTCTGAACCTCGTACATTTTTGAAGACTGAATGGTGTTCAGTGGGTTCTCCTGCCCGATGACGACGCCCGTCATCAATGCCGTTTGCAGCTCCGCAAAAGTAATCGGCACGGGGGTGGCACCCATGCCTCTCAACATCGACATCCATAGCGGCACCGCAATCCCCCGGATCTTTTTCCCATGGAGGTCCTTGGGCGAGTAGATCGGAATCGTCGCGGTCAACTCCCGGGCACCACGAAAGAAGTTGGCTATGATCCGAATTCCGGTTTTTTTGATCAGTTCCTGGTTGAGTTGTTTCACCACCGGCGAGGTGTACGGGCTGGTGGCCCTCAAGCACTGCGCCGGGTTTTTGTAAATGTAGGGTGCATTCAGAATGGCAAACTGCGGAACATACTTCGCCAACGAAGCGAAAACATGCTGCGCCATATCAATACTGCCGCTTTTCACACCATCGATGATCTCATTGATGCCCCCCAACTCGGAGTTCGGAAAGACCTGGATCTGAACCCGTCCGTGGGTCTCCTCATTGACACGTTTCGCGAAATCTGCCGCCCATCTTGTCTGCTCTTCCCCCGGAACCCCTACATGCGCGTAGCGGAGGACAATTGGTTTGATGGTCTGTTTTTTCGCCTTTTCCTTGGGAGTTGAAGCAAACACGTTACCAGCCAGAAACAGACTCATGACCGCGACAACGGCCAATTTTAATACTTTCATGCAACGCCTCCTTTAGTTGGTTGTTTCGACCGCAGTGAAAACTCCGTAAGGATGGCCTTCGCCGCCTATCTCGCGTTTAAGTCATGATCTCGAAACGGATCTTACGCAAGGCAAACTGTGGAGTACCTTCCAACCGAAAGACAACTGCGCAATCCATCTTATCTACAACCCATTTTACATATTCTCACCTCCCCGCTGCGAATCAAAGTCGCCTTGTGCCGATGTCTTTGACTTTTGTTGCACATTCCGGAAAGTTCAAGAGGCTTGTCCTCAATAGGGTCCCGATAATCGTGTCGACAGGCTCCCGAATACTTCAGACCATAGCGTTGAATCGGCCACCACCCGAACCGGCCCTCTCAACAGTGAGTCAGGGCCGGGCGCCCACACCAACCGGATGTGGAGATCCTCCTCCCGGCATCCTGATCGGCGCCAGACGCGATTTCTTCACTACAATTGTTCTTGCGTCATTCTCTGCATCACTTTTATCATTCTGGCCGAATCCTGGTTTTCCATTCCCAGCGCTTTAGCCATGTTGAAGTAGTGCGACGCGGCGGTGGCAACGAGCAAAGGCAGATTGTGGGCCCGTGCCGCATTGACCACGATATTGACGTCTTTCCAGAGTTGCCCGGTGCCACCGGGCGATGAAGTGTCATCCAGAATAGCGCTGGATAAAAGCCTGAAGTAATCGTTACCGCCAATGCCGCTTCCGACCACTTCACAGACCGTGCGCGGGTTGATGCCGCTTTTTTCGGCCAGCGTGATCAGCTCTATGGTTGCCGCGTGAATCACTGTCACCAACAGTTGATTGCAGTGCTTGATGGCCTGGCCCATCCCGGGTTTGTCACCGGCAACATTGATATGGCCTAACACTTCCAGAATCGGGCGGCAGGAATCGAGAACGGCTTGACGGGCGGCTGCAATAAGGGTTAAGGTGCCCGCCGACACTCGGGCCGGCCCGCCTGTGAAAGGGCAGTCGACGAAATCGACCTGCCTCAGGGCGCATTCCTTGGCGACCCATTCCAGATTAGCTCGGTTGATGGTGCTCATGCAGATAACGCTGGAACCTTTGGATACGCCAGCGAGTATGCCGTGAGAGCCGGTGACCACCTCGATGACCTGCTCATCGTTTAACACCATCACGATCACAGTCGGCGCTCTTTGTGCCAGTTCGGCCGGATTATCAGTGCATATGCCGCCAAGGCCTTGAAACTGCTCAATGACTTCGACACGCCGTGCATAACCGAAAACTTGGTAGCCGGCTTGCCGAAATTTCTGAGCGGCTGGCATGCCACAACGCCCCAGTCCAACGATACCGATGGTTTTGTTCATGAGGTCGCTCCTGTCCCGACCTGCGAGTCGGATTCCGCCATATTCCGGAGGATTTTTGCGGCACGGTATGGGTTAAAAATACCGCACATACATGGTTTAAAGAGCTGCTCAGCACCTTCCTCGGGGGTAATCGCCTGGCGCTTGATATCTTCTACAACCTTGTGTATCAACTGCACGGTGACCATCCCGTGGCCGCACATGGTATTGATCTCCATTATCGGCTCGGGAGGAAGCCATTCCGTCTTTCCCCAGCGCCCCAGTGACTGGTTGATGCTATGTTTTTTCAAGCCCGCACGACTACAGCAATCTTCAACCTTGTCAAAGAGACCGGAGACGACTACTGAAAGCCCCAAGTCCTCCTCTTTGAGCCTCCGCAGCATGGCCACCAGCGACTCCTGATCCTTGAAACTGGCGTGGATAACCGCCCTGTCCTGGACATTTTCCAGGAGTCTGTCCACGCCTCCCTGGTGATACTCGTTGCCAAGGCGGCAATCGCCGATCTTGATCGCCTTGTTTGCCATCGCCAACTCGAAAAACCGACGCAGTTTCGGAGCAGAACCTTCATGGTTGATGTCTTTGGAGGGCATCATGAGAAGCACATAATCTTCCGAGAGAGATTCTTCAGAACCTGTTCTATGCAACGTGTGGGTCATTTACTCGTCCTCCACGCAAAGAGGGCGTCCCAGCCCTACGTTGGTTTTACCGTTACGGGCGATCCACAGCCTCTCCTGCTCGACATAGGGAGCTGTGGGAACCGACCCATCCGGGGCAATCCGCGTGGCCAGTTCCAGGCTGAAGACGGTCTGGATCTGGCCCGCGACTGTTTTCACAACTTTGAACAACTCGGGCAACCGCTCCAGCCCGATCTTGAATTCGATGATTGCCGACAGTACTTTCTCCTTGAGCAGTTCCGCCTTAAACTTGCCGGTCTTGACATCGGACATCATACTGGTTACAGGATTGGCCTTTTCGAATGTCACTCCCAAAGCAGCCACAGCCTCGGCAATCTTCTCAACGTCATAAATGCGGGTTCCCAGAACGGGACGCCCCACCTCTATGCCCACACCGACCTCACCTAGCTTGAACCGTCCGGTGACATCGTTGGTCTTCATCTCCTCGGTACCCCGCCCTGAGATCTTCGACTCTTCGGCAATGGTCAAAACATCACTCATGAGACTGCGAATCGTCCGCGGATACTCCAATTCTTGCTGGTAGATGGCATCCACCGGACAATCGGCACAACGCAGGCAGTTGCCACACTCAACACATTCATCGAAGTCTATCTTGGAGACGTTTTCTTTCTCATGCCGGGTGATAGCCCCTACAGGACAATAGGGAACACATTGCCCGCATCCTATGCACAGATTCTCTTCTATCAGCAATTCCTTTCCTCCCTATTAACGAGATTAATATGTTTGGTTGGTTTCTTCGCCTTCAAACGGCCATCATCACAGATCACCAAGTCATATCGCCATATCGCAAGGCTGCGGATGAACTCTTCTACATTTTCTTTACCAAGCGTCCTGCGAGAATCACGGTTTTGACTTTCTGTAAGGCTTCAGGATTTGTAAGCGGGTCGCCATCCACGCCGATAATATCTGCCAGTTTGCCTTTCTCGAGTGTCCCTGTGGTATCTTCCATTCCACAGACTGTGGCGGCGGAAGCGGTAGCGGCTTTCAATGCAGCACCCGGGGAAGCACCAAATACCGTCAGATATCTGATTTCATCGGCCAGCGAACCATGCATACCGTCGGTGCCCACCACGTATTTGATTCCTGCTTTTATTGCGGATGTCATGGCCAGCCTGACCTCATCGCGCTGCTGCAGGTGGCCATCGATCAAGTTCGGGGGCAACGTCTTGATGCGGGCATCGGTAAAAAAAATGCTCGGTGTCATCACCAGCCAGCTGTTCGATTTCCCCAATAAGTCAATTTCTGCGTCGGTGATGAAGTATCCATGTTCGATAACGTCAACACCGGTTTCCAACGCTAACCGGAGTCCCTGTCCGCCAATGCAGTGGGTGGCAACCGGCACGCCAACCCGGTGAGCCTCATCCACTACGGTTTGAATCTCCTCTTTGGAAAAATAGTGCGGAACACCCTTTGGACTGCGCAATGTGCCGGTGATGTAGATCTTGATCAAATCAGCGCCCGCCGAGAGGTTTTCCCTGACGGCTTGGCGGATCTGCTCCACCCCGCCAAACGGATACCCGACGAAACCGTGCCCGTGAAAAGACCGTATGCCCCGTGTGGCTACCAGAAGGCGTGGCCCCGGCACCTGCCCGCCATTCACAGCCCTTTTGCAGGCCACGTCCAGAAAACCCTTGTCTCCAAGGCACCGTGAAGTGGTCACCCCCGATTGCAGGTCGACAGACATGTTGACTACCGCCCGAAGCGTCAGTTCAGGGATGCTGTCATCCATCCGATGCAGATAGTCGGGCAAAGTGGGGTCCAGTGAGAGATGATTGTGGCAATCGATCAGCCCGGGCAGCAAGGTCTGGTCGCCGCAATCCACAACTTCATCTGCCTCGCAGGCCAGTTTCTGGGCCTCCCGGCCTGTCGCCTGAATGATGCCACCCTTTACCAGCAAAACAGCAGGCTCAACCAAAGCATCGCCATGGTTATCGAGAAAACGTCCACCCCTTATCAGCATCGTTCCCATCTGGTTTCCTCTTCGTGTCTCAGCCCTTTGTCGATCTGGTGGGTTTGTGGCCCCTGCCGTGGAAGGTCGTTTTATTAAAATCATGCGCTCCGCAGGACACCCCAGGAGATCTCGCCTTGTTTTCTTCCGCGCTAGGGTCTCCTAAAACCGGAGAGCCACTGAAATTTAGAATTTTTGCTTCGACGACCTCAGTCGGCAGTCTTGAAGTATAGAGGGGGGCATAAGCAGAGAATAGATAGCCAGCGTCTGAGAGGTTCATTGCCATGAACCAGCCCGTAAAATCTAAGCCGACAAGTGCCAAGGATTTTTCCCCCATGCTCGACCCTCAGGACGCAAGACTTGATTTATGCATACATGGATACATAAATTTCTGTCAAGGATTTTTTTGTTGACCGAACTTCAACCGCGAAACATGCCACCAGGTCCTTGATCCTTTTCCAGGATTGAAAAACAAACTTCGATGAAAACTGGGTGAAACGCCGTGCCAGGGCCAAGTTCCGTTTTTTGAAATGGGGAGACGATCAAATTCCAGTCTGGAGCGGTTGCCAGACTTTAGCCATAGGCTTTCCCGGGTGGTGGATTCGGATGACCGACCGCTCGAAAGCGGGCCATGGCCAGACAATTGCATCTATCCGGCTTGACCTTTTGGGATGACTTGATATTTTAGGGAAAATGCAGAAGCCCGACTGACTGATGGCCTTCCGGATCGCAACCAAACGAAAGGAGAACCCTATGGACCTGACCACCACATACATGGGATTGACGTTGAAAAACCCGATTATCGCTGGCAGCTCGGGGATGACCAGCACTGTCGAAAAGATAAAGGCGCTGGAAGCCCAGGGGGCGGGGGCTGTGGTTCTCAAATCAATCTTCGAAGAAGAAGTGATGCACGAATACGCCGATTTCATCAAATCGGCCAAACAACAGTTTACCACCCCCCAGTATTTTGAGCACGACGGCCAGCGCAGTCCCATCGAATATTATGATTACGTGATCCGTGAAGAAAATCTCAAGAAATACATCAGTCTGCTCGAGGCCAGCAAAAAGGCCGTAACCATTCCCGTGATGGCCAGTATCAACTGCTTTTTCCATTCCTTGGAGTGGCTGTCCTATGCCGTAAACCTGCAGGAGGCCGGAGCCGATGCCCTGGAGTTGAACATGTTTTTCCCGCCCACCGATTTTAAACACTCCCGGCAGGAAAAAGAGGCGCTTTATTTTGAAGTCGTCGAGAAGGTGACCCAGGCCGTCTCTATTCCCGTGGCGTTGAAAATAAGCCCTTATTTTACCGACCTGGGGCCTATGATCCAGAAGCTGTCCAACACCGGGATAAAAGCGCTTGTGCTGTTTAACCGCTTTTTCAGCCCTGATTTTGATATCGATAAATTGGAGGTCAAGCCCTCGTTTGTTTTCAGCACCCCCTCGGAGCTGGCCCTGCCGCTGCGATGGATTGCCGTGATGGCCAACAAGGTCGGGTGCAACCTGGCGGCTTCTACCGGGGTGCATGATAGCGCCGGGGTCATCAAACTGCTTCTGGCAGGTGCCGATGTCGTCCAGACCGCCTCGGGCCTTTACAAAAACGGGCACCAGCACATCCAAAGCCTGCTCGCCGGGCTGGAGCAATGGATGGAGGGCAAAAGGTATAAAAAGTTGGGAGATTTCAGGGGCAAACTCAGCCAGGATCGCAGCAGCGACCCGGCTATCTATGAACGGGCGCAATTCATGCGTTATTTTGGCGGAAAGAAAACCGTCGTTTGATCAAAATTGGATTCCTTTGCACCTTACGCTGTTTTGTGAGTTGAGCAAATGCAGATG
>JBJKSK010000288.1:0-7519 GCA_046704125.1 Desulfobacterales bacterium
GGAAACAGCGTTTTTTCGCAGTTTTTCCAAGACACCTCAAATGGGGATCCAATATATTGAATCCATAAATTATATGGATATAACCCCATCGGCTTTAGCCACCGGCCTCAGCCGCGCCCTTGAATTATTTGGGTCAACCATTAAATTTTAGGTTATAATCATCCAATAAGAATGATTCCATGAAAAAAAGATCCGCGGCCCCAAAAAGCGGTTTATGTCTCTTTGCGGTTCAAGGCTGGCCCGCTGTTTGCTTGTTTCAAGAAGACAGAACGCGAGGAGACACGAAACATCTTGTCCGCAAGATAAACCATGGATCAACAAATCCAAAGGAAAACCCTTGAGAATGATCGGCTTTAGCGACGCGCCGGAAAAAGATTCTGAAAAAGCAGTGCTTACCCTGTCCCAAGACTTTGGGTTGATGAGCTGCAACCCCATGGCCATGGCGCTTATTGGAAACGATCCCAGGCCCGGGAAACGCTATCCGCTGGAAGGTTTTTTCCCGCCCCGGGACCTGGTCAAGGCGCAAACCGTGGTCCGTGAGGTGTTTCGCTCCGGGCGCTCCTCCCAAAAAATCCGGGGTTTTTTTCTCCAGGCCACGGGCCGGCAGATTTCCATCGAATACTCGGCCGACCCGCTGTACCAGGATCCGGGAACCATCATCGGGGTCGTGTTGTCCTTTCGCCGCCTCGACGCGCCGGCAAGCGATCTGAAGCCGGTCCAGCAGCTTCAATCCCCGCTGGTTCAGACCAATTTCCAGTGGGTGTTTTATACCCTTCCGGTGGGGGTGTTGACCGTCGATCGCCATTGGCGCATCACCTCCTTTAATCAGACGGCTGAAAAGATGACCGGCTTTTCCAAGGATCAGGCCATCGGAAACCGCTGCTGGGAGGTTTTCCGCTCGGAACTGTGCCGCAAGGAATGCCCCATGGCCGCCTCTTTGAAGACAGGGAGAACCTGCCTGGATCAGGAAATCGTCGTTGAAAACCACAAAGGGCAAAAACTGGTTCTGATGGCCAACGTCAGCGTCATCCACGACGAAAACGGCAACATCGTCGGTGCGGTGGAGACCTTTCGGCCGGTGGATCCCCAGTATCTTCTCGGCAGCCCCTCTTCCTCCCCGCTAAAGGTCTTCAAGGAAATCATCGGCAAGAGCCAGGCCATGCGCGATATCTTCGCCATGCTTCCCGATCTGGCCGCCAGCGAGGCCAATGTCCTGATCAGCGGTGAGAGCGGCACCGGCAAGGAACTGCTCGCCGAGTCCATCCACCGGCTGTCCCCGCGCCGCCAGGGGCCTTTTGTCCCGGTCAACTGCGCCGCCTTTGCCGAAACCCTGCTGGAATCCGAACTGTTCGGCCACGAGAAAGGCGCCTTCACCGGAGCCGATCGCCCCAAACCGGGACGCTTCGAACTGGCCACCGGAGGCACCCTCTTTCTGGACGAAATCGGCGAACTCAAGCCGCACCTGCAAGTCAAGCTGCTCAGGGTGCTGGATCAAGGGATTTTCGAAAGAGTCGGCGGTACGCGGGGCATCAAGCTGGCCGCCCGAATCGTCAGCGCCACCAACCAGGACTTGGCCAAAGCGCGCGTTGAGGGCCGTTTTCGAGAAGATCTCTACTATCGGCTGAAAACCGTGCCCATCATGCTGCCCCCCCTGAGGGAGCACGCCGAGGACATCCCTTCCCTGGTGGCGCATTTCATTCGGCGCTTCAACGCCAAATACCAGAAAAACGTCCGGTCCGTGGATCCCAAGGTCTTGCGCAAACTCATGAGCTACTCCTGGCCGGGAAACATCCGGGAGCTGGAACGCTGTATCGAACACGCCTTCGTTTTCGTGAAAGGCCCCGTAATCTTCGCCCGGTACCTGCCAGACCTCGAGGAAATGCTCATCGGAAAAAACACGCCCCCATCGCCTTGCCCCGCTACGGTTATGGCGGGAATAAAACGCCCCGTGGACAAAACCGCCATGATCGCGGCCTTGGAGCAATGCGGCGGCAAACGCCAGGAAGCGGCCAATCTCCTGGGGATCAGCCGCACGTCCATGTGGCGGCGAATGAAGGAACTTGGATTGATCTGAGCAGATGTTTCATTTGTTTCACGCCTTGTTTCAAACCCCATCTCCTGAAACACCCTGCAGCCTTCACCCGGCCGCGACACCCCCACAGCAAAGACAAGACTTCCCAGGCCCCTGAAAATAGGGCGCGCCCAAACCTTTCTTTCCCCACTTGAAACACCCTTTTTGTTTCAAGCCCGCCTTGCTGCTGGCCGCCAGCGCGGCCCGCAGTGTCAAACGAAAAATATAAATAACAAATTCAAATATTTTCATAAGTGGCACACCCTTTGCAGTAAAACGATGCAGAGATCTTTTCTGTAATTGACAGTCAACCGCGTCCTCTGCGGATCCGTATTTTATCCAAACGTAAGGAGGTTTACGATGTCTCATCCCGGCGTCATGTTGGACGAAATCATGGAAAAGTATCCGGCTAAGCCCGAATACCTGATTTTCCTGCTCCAGGACATTCAAACCAGCTGCGGCTACATTCCCTCAGATGCCATGCAGCTGGCTTGCGATCGGACCGGAGTGCCGCTGACCCAGGCCTACTCCGTGGCCACCTTCTATCAATCCTTTCGACTGGACCCGGTGGGCGAACACGAGATCAAGGTCTGCCTGGGCACGGCCTGCCACCTCAAGGGGGGCCCCCGGCTGGTGGAAGAACTTCAGCGGCGGCTGGGGGTGGGCCCGGGGGAAACCACACCGGACATGAAGGTCACCCTCAACACCGTCAACTGCGTCGGCGCCTGCGCCCTGGCGCCCGTGGTGGTTATCGACGACAAATACCAGGCCAACATGACATCCAAAAAACTCGAAAGGCAACTCAAGGTCATTGCCGGTGATCTCGAACACGCGACGGAGGGCCAAGGTTATGTCTAATCCGAGCACGGCGGAAAAGCTAAACGGGTGGCGTCTGGATTCGGCACAAGCCCTTGAAACCTATCGCCAGCACCTCCTTGAACAAATAGAGCCGAATCAGACCGAAATCATCGTTTGCCACGGCACCGGGTGCATGGCAAACGGCAGCTCAGAGGTCACCAGAGCGTTCAAATCGGCCCTGGCCGCCTCGGGCGTCAAAGCCAAGGTCATGCCGGGCATTAAAACGACCGGCTGCCAGGGCTTTTGCTCCCGGGGCCCCCTGGTCGTCATCCGACCCGAGGGGCTGTTTTACCAAAAAGTGCAACCCAACGACGTCCACGAGATCGTCGAGCGAACCATCGTCGGTGGCGAACCCGTACCGCGACTGCTCTATAAGGACACCAAAACCGGCCAGCCCATCCTCACCGAGCAGGAAATCCCCTTTTACAAGCTCCAACAGCGCGTGGTGCTGCACAACATCGGCAAAATCGATCCCACCGACATCTCCGATACCATTGCTTCCGGCGGCTACCGTGCCTTGGCCAAGACCCTGTCCACCATGACCCCGGAACAGGTGGTGGCCGAAATCGAAGCTTCCGGTCTCAGAGGCCGGGGCGGGGCGGGCTTTCCCACCGGACGCAAGTGGCGGGGGGCCTTGAAGGCCATCGAAAAAAAAGGACGGCCGGTTTACGTGGTGGTCAACGGTGACGAGGGCGACCCAGGCGCATTCATGGATCGAACCATCATGGAAGGCGATCCCCATGCGGTGCTCGAGGGGTTGATCATCGGCGCCTATGCCCTGGGAGCCGAACAGGGCTATCTTTATGTAAGGGCGGAATACCCGCTGGCCATCAAACATTTGACTATCGCCATGGAGCAGGCCCGCGCCCTGGGGCTGCTGGGCGAAAATATTCTAAACTCCGGCTTTTCCTTCGACGCCCGCATCAACCGAGGGGCTGGCGCTTTTGTTTGCGGCGAGTCCACGGCGCTTTTCACCTCCATCGAGGGAAAACCGGGAAATCCCCGGCCAAAATACATCCGTTCCGTGGAAGAAGGCCTGTGGGGCCGGCCTACGGTGCTCAACAACGTGGAAACCTGGGCCAATGTAGGCCCGATCATCGACAAGGGTGCCGAGTGGTACAGTCGCATCGGCGTGGCCAAAAACACGGGAACCAAGGTCTTTTCCCTGGTGGGCAAGGTCAACAACGTAGGTCTGGTGGAAGTACCCATGGGCACACCCGTGGCCCATATCGTGGAGGCCATCGGCGGCGGTGTGCCCGATGCCACTCCCTTCAAGGCCGTGCAGACCGGCGGCCCGTCGGGCGGCTGCATCCCATACAGCCTCAAGGACACCCCGGTGGATTTCGACTCCTTGACCGAGGCCGGCTCCATGATGGGCTCCGGGGCCATGATCGTCATGGACAAAAGCGACTGCGTGGTGGACGTGGCCCGCTATTTTCTGCGCTTTCTCGAAGAAGAATCCTGCGGCAAATGCCTGCCCTGCCGCCTGGGGCTGACCCGCATGCGGGAGATGCTGGACAACTTCTCCAGGGGCATCGGCACGGAACAGAACATCGAGGACCTGACGAGTCTGGCCACGGCCATCCAGGATGGGGCTTTGTGCGCCCTGGGATCCAGCGCCCCCAACCCGGTGTTGACGACCTTGAAATATTTCCGGGAGGAATACCTGGATCACTTTGCAAACCATAAATGCCCCGCCGGCGTCTGCAAGGACCTGATCACTCACAGCATCGACCCCCAGCTGTGCACGGGATGCCGAGCCTGCGCCCGCCGGTGCCCCAACCAGTGCATCAGCGGAGAAAAGAAGAAAGCCCATGTGATCGACGCGGCGGCCTGCATCCGCTGCGGCATCTGCAAGGAAACCTGCAAATTCGGAGCCGTCAAGGTTTCATGATCCGCAAACCCCGCAGCCCTGGGAGACCAAAGCCATGATCAACTTTACCATCAATGATATCCCGGTCCAGGCCCATAAGGGCTGGACCGTACTGGAAGCGGCCCGGCATTACGGGATCGACATCCCCACCTTGTGCTTCCACGAATCGGTAAGCCCAAGCGGCGCCTGCCGGCTGTGCATGGTGGAACTCAAGGACGGCGATTGGTCCAAACTGGTGGCCTCCTGCATCTATCCGGTGGCCGAAGGCATCCGGATCTATACGGAAACAGAGCGGGTGCGAAACGTGCGCCGATGGGTGTTCGAAATGCTTCTGGCCGCCTGCCCGGCGAGTCTGGAAATCGCCGCCATGGCCAAAAAGTACGGCGTGTCCGCCACGCGGTTTCCCGTGCATCACCCGGAAGAAACCTGCATCGTCTGCGGCCTGTGTTCCAGGGTCTGCGAAGAGGTCGTGGGGCTTTCGGCCATTGCCACCGTGGACCGTGGCGTCCACAAACGCGTCGGTGCCCCGTTCCGTGAACCATCCAGCGTCTGTGTGGCCTGTGGTTGCTGCGTCACCGTGTGTCCCACCGGTGCCATGCGCGCCATTTTTGACTCGGTACGCGGTAAACCCGCCATGACGCTGACCCAGTTGGACGCTTAGCAAGGAGCCATGCCATGAACGACATAGCCAGAATCGGTGTTTTCCTCTGTGAGTGCGGCAATCAAATCGCCCCTCTGATCGATCTCGCAACCGTCACCCGGGCCATCGGCGCCCAGCTGGGTGTCGAACACTGCGAGGTGCTGCCCTTTTCCTGCCTGGAGCCGGGAATCGAGCAGATCATAACCACAACGGCCCAAAAACGTCTCAACCGAATCATCGTGGCCGGCTGCGAAGGCCGGTTGATGCTCAAAAAGCTGGAAGCCAGACTGGCCCTCCTGGAACTGTTCAAGGGTCAGATCGATATGGTCAACCTGCGCGGGCATGTGGCCACCGCTTCCGACCTGGACGCAGAGGCCAAGGCCCAAAAGACCATCAAGCTGGTTCGGGCCTCCGTAGCCGAGATGAACGCCCTGCGGCCCAGTCCGCAGGTGCTGGCCCGCTTGACCGGGCCTGTGGTGATCACCGGAGGCGGAGTGGCATCCTACGCCGCGGCCCAACAACTGGCCTCACAGGGCGTGGATTTTATACTGACCCAAAACGGCGCGAACCCTGAAACCGTTATCGGCAAAATCCATTGGACGTATCCGGGAGAACGGCAGTATTACAACCGGCTAAAGAAGATCGTGGCCGAGGCGCTGGCCAGCCCCCATGCCACCGTGCTTCCCACGGGCCGGTTGATCCACCTGGCCGGAGTCACCGGCGATTACACCCTGACCTTCGAGGTCAGCGGCGACAAGCCCACCAAAAGCTTAAAGGCTACGGCCATCATTGCCTGTCTGGATGCGCAGCTGATGGCGCCGGGACCCGAATTCGGCCACGACGGGCAAACGGTGATGATCCAGCCGGAAATGGAGGAATGGATCGGCAAAAACGGGCCCCCTAAAAATCGAGTGGCCTTTTGGATCAACGACTATGAGACCGGGCAGAAAGAATTCGCCCATCTGTCGGCCCGAAGCGCGTGGAACATGGCCTGCCACATCCGCCAGAGTTCAAAAACCACCCAGACGGTGATTCTTTACAACGCCAAGATGCCGATGCCTCTGTCTGGAGCCGAACGCAGGCTGAACCACCAGCTGAACATCGCCTGGGTGCCCTATGACCCGGCGCTTCGGCCCACCATCCAAGACGGAGTCATCACCTTTTGCAACCTCACCGACCATGTGGAGCACGAACTTCCCTGGGATACCATGGTGTTGTCCCCGGTGCGCGCCCTGGGCGGAGAGGCCCTGCAAACGGCTGAAGCCCTCGGGCTGGTGCACAAGCACGGGCGTTTTCTCACCGGTCACCATGCCCGGGTGCGCCCGGAAATGCTGGGTCGGGAAGAGACCTATCTGGCCGGCAGCGCCCGCTTTCCATGCGACCTGCACTCGGCCCTGGCCGACGGCCGCAGGGCCGGCTCGAAAACCGCTACCATAATGAAAAAGGCGGCTGCCAATCAGCTCTACGTGCCCAGAATCGTCTGCGTGGTGGATCCTGCCAAATGCGTGGGCTGCGGCCAGTGCGAGGAACTTTGCGACTGCGGCGGCATCGGCGTGGTAGATGGCCCCGAGGGGGGGCTGCCACGGATCGTGGACCCCATGGTGTGCACCGGTGGCGGCACCTGCGCGGCGTCTTGCCCGTACCACGCCCTGGTGCTACAGAACAACTCCAACGACCAGCGCGAAGCCAAGGTGGCCGAGCTGGCCCGCCAGCTTGGATCCGACGAAGTGATGGCTATCGGCTGCGTGTGGGGCGGTGTGCCCGCTGCCGACAACGCCGGCAAACAAGGGCTCAAATACGACCCGCGGCTTTTCCTGCTGAGCGTTCCCTGTGTGGGGCAAATCGACCCCTGCGTGATGGCCCGGGCATTTCTGGAAGGCGCCCCGGGGCTGCTGCTCATCGGCTGTCTGCCTGAAGCCTGCCACCACTCCTATGGGGTGGATCACACCTGGAGCCGGGTCAACGTCATCAAGAAACTGCTGGCCATGAGCGGGTTCGAGCGCGAGCGCATCGACCTGGCGCATGCGTATCTAAACAAACCCGAAGAGTTTGTGACCACCGTGGAAAGTTTTGTTCG
>JBJKSK010000289.1:0-4744 GCA_046704125.1 Desulfobacterales bacterium
CAATCGCCGCCCTTGCGGGCGCGGTCCAGTTCGCGTTTCTGGTCGCGCTGGCGGATGGTGTCACGCTTGTCAAATTTTTTCTTTCCCCGGCAAAGCGCCAAAAGCATCTTGACTTTGCCTTTCTTGAAATACACTCGAAGCGGCACCAGGGAGTACCCTTTTTCGTTGACCTTGGCGTAAAGCTTGCGGATTTCGTTGGCATGCAGGAGCAACTTGCGGACCCTGAGCGGATCGTGGTTGTCGTAGAAGGCAAAGGAATAGGGGCTGATGTGCACCTGGTAGACAAACACCTGTCCGTCTTTGACCCTGGCATAGGAGTCCTTGAGGTTGCATCGGCCCTGGCGCATGGACTTGACCTCGGTGCCGGTCAGGACCATGCCCGTCTCGATCTGGTCGTCAATGAAATAGTCATGGCGGGCCTTGCGGTTTTCCGCAATAATTTTAATATGCTCTGCTTCCAACGAAATGGTCTCCTGCGCAAACGCCTTCCCTGATAAAGGAAACGTGTGTGCCTGCTCACGGGTCAGGGGCTGTAGATTTTTTCTACCAACAGGCCCCCATAGGTATCTTCCACAAGCTTACGGATGTCGGCGGCTGTGGTCAATTTGAGCATGTCTTGGACAAAGTGCTGGGAATCCGCCATGCTCAGGGCCCGGATCATTTTCTTGACCAGTGGAATCGCATGGGGATTCATGCTCCAGTCTTTGATGCCAAGGCCCATCAGGATCGGGACGTGGATGGGATCTCCGGCCATCTCCCCGCACATGTAAACTTCGATACTTTTTTCCCCGGCCACTCGGGTGACGTGCTGGATCATGCGGATTACCGCCGGGTGCAGCGGATGATACAGATAGGCCACGTGGCGGTTGCCCCGGTCGATGGCCAACGAGTATTGGATCAGGTCGTTGGTGCCGATGCTGAAAAAATCGACATGTTCGGCCAAGACATCGGCCATCACCACCGCGGAGGGGACCTCGA
The DNA here is from genome assembly GCA_046704125.1 of Desulfobacterales bacterium. GTDB lineage: Bacteria > Desulfobacterota > Desulfobacteria > Desulfobacterales > JBJKSK01 > JBJKSK01. The sequence continues at coordinate 979 of JBJKSK010000289.1, forward strand.
TCATGATGCCGACCTGCAGCTTGTGATTGAAGACGGTCTTTTCCCGGGCCAACTCCTGTGCGGCTTCATCAAGCATGCGCCGGGCGGCCAGCACCTCGTCGAGACACGAGATCATGGGAAACAGGATCCGGACGTTGCCATAGGCCGCGGCCCGGAGGATGGCGCGCAGTTGCGTCTTGAAAATTTCAGGTTTTTTCAGGCAGTAGCGAATGGCGCGCAGCCCGAGTGCGGGGTTGGCCTCGCCATTTTCCGAGGTATAGCCCACGCCTTTGTCGCCGTTGATGTCCAGTGTGCGAATGGTCACAGGCCGTGGGGCCATGACCTCGACCACATCCCTGTATTTGTCAAACAGTTCCAACTCAGTTGGAAAGCCCGTCCGGCTAAGATACTGAAACTCGGTGCGGTAAAGCCCGATGCCGTCCCCTCCGTGGCCGATGACAGAGACCACCTCCTCGGGGAGTTCGATGTTTCCCATGACCGCAAGGCGAACGCCGTCTGTGGTTTCGGCCTCCAGATGGCTGATCCGCCCCATGGCCGCCTTGTGCTGCAAATACTGGTCTCTTTTTTCCTCGAATTTCTGCAGTGTCTGTTGGCTGGGGTGAATGATCACCACTCCGGAGGTGCCATCGACGATGATCACGTCGTCGGTCTTGATTTTCCGGGTGGCGGTGTCCAGCCCGAGCACGGCGGGGATGCCCAGCGCCTGAGCGATGATTCCCGTGTGAGAAGCCTTTCCGCCTCGGTCGGTTACAAAGCCCTTGATTCGTTCCAGCTGGATCTGGCTGGTCTCGGCCGGAGACAGATCGCGGGCCACAAGGATGACTCTTTTATCGATTTCGGCGATGTTCACGGGTGCGGCTCCCACCAGATTGCGCATTATCCGATCCGAGACGTGCACGATATCGCTGGAACGTTCCTTGAGGTAGGGGTCCGTAATGTTGTGAAACATGGCACGGATTTTGTCCGTAACCGTTTTCAGGGCCCACTCGGCGTTGATTTGCTGCTTTTCGACGGTCTCTATGGTTTGGCCATAAAGCATCTTGTCTTTGAGCAGGATCAGGTGGGTTTCCAGGATATGGGCATGCTGCCGAAGCTCTTCGGGGGCGTTTTCGATGATGGCGGCCAGCCCTTCCTTGGCCAGTTTGACTGCCGTCTTGAACCGTTTGACTTCATGAGGGATGCGGGATGGGGCGATGTGGTATTGTTCCACCACATCGACTCCCTCGGTATCCACCAGGTAGGCCTTTCCGATGCAAATGCCAGGAGCTGCGCTGATTCCCTGGATTCTGATTTCAGCAGGATTTAAATGGTCCATCGGTTAAGTTTCCCCGAATCCGGATTCGATCTGAAGGACAATCTGATCTAAAATTTCAACGTCGCCCAAATCGTCCACGCCGATTCTGATGGTGCTTCCCTGGGTGGCGGCTAAAGTGAGAATGTCGATGATACTGGATGCGTCAACGGTTTCACTTTCCTTGACGATCCATACCCGGCGCCGGGCCTTTTGGGCGATTTCGGCAATCTTGGCCGCCGCCCTGGCATGCAATCCAAGCGCATTGATGACGGTGACTTCTCGGGCTGTTTCTCCAAGACGATTCATGGCAAAAGGGACGGTGCGTATTTTCCTTGGATTGCTTTAGGTGACATTTTCTGGCTCAAGTCATGACTTTGTTTTGAAACGAGTTGATGAATCGAGTAAATAACCCAGTTTAACTAACAGCCGCCTTACGGGTTGTCAACGCCAAAACATTGACAACCCGGGCTCCGGTTGGTAGGCTCTGGCGCGTCTGGTTTGTCGAGATGAGAATGGAGCCGTCCTTTTTTAGTATTCCAACAGAAAGCAGTAAAGGAGGCCGGATGTGCAAGACAGCGTGCTGATTTTTGGAAAAAACCATTGACCCTTTACCCAGTCGGCTCGGGAAGCCTACGGGAAAAGAGGGACGACGGTCCAATACATCGATGTGAGTTTAGATCCGCAAGGGCTGCAGGCGATGCTGAAATACTCCCAGGGTCAGCGCAAGGTGCCCGTTATCGTGGAGGGCGGCTGTGTGACGATCGGCTACCTGGGAAAAGGGTGACGGGCTTAAGGTGCATGCCGGCCGGCGGCCGGTTTCCTTCAAAGTCGATGGGCTGCGTTTGACGCTTCATCGTGTTGTCACCAATCCAGCATGCCGGAGGGAGGCGATGCACGAGGGCTCCTATGGCCGGCCTGCCAAGGGGATGCACCGGAGGGCCGGGAATGGCTGCGGCCGCAGGCGGCAGATGATGGCCATTTCCCGGTGCTCACCGTGATGCGTATTGCCCGTTGACTTGGCCATGCGATTTTCCTATGTTGTTTCATCCTTTGCAGACATCACACCATAGACGAGGGCAGGAGGCGCAAATGGTCAGAGCAGAAATTTCCCTGTTTTTAAAAAATATCCCCGGCGAACTGGGGAAATTGGCCGCCTTGATGGCCGATGCCGGCGTCAACATTGATGCCCTGGCCATTCAGGACGCATCGGCCTATGTGCAGGGGCTTTTTCGCGCCCGGGGAAAGTCGCTCAAGCGCATCGCCTCGGTGGCCAGTTACAACTCCATGCGAAAAGACTCCTCGGAGTTTGCCCTGATCCGCTTGCTGGTCGACAACACGGATAAGGCCATGGATCTGTTGTCCAAAAATGACTACTTGTTTGACATCTGTCCGGTGATCGCCATCGAGCTGGAAAACCGTCCCGGGGAACTGGCCAAGGTGACCGCCAAATTCGGAGAAGCCGGCATCAATATCAACTACGTCTACGGCTCGGTTTCTTCTCCCGTGGCCAAATGCCTTTTTGTGTTTTCCCCAGAAGATATTGACCTGGCGGCCAAAATTTTTCAAGAGCCGTAACGATGGGGCGGGCTTTACGCCGCCCAGCGTCCCTACCGGTGCCGGCCATCACGGCCGAATCCCCGAAACGCGGGGATCCGGCCGCGATGCTTCAACGGGGAAGAACGGACTATTTGGGACGGTTCTTGTCCTTGATGACGTGGTTGGAGATCACGATGCGCTGGATTTCCGAGGTTCCTTCGTAGATGGTAAACACCCGGGCGTCCCGGTAGTAACGCTCCACGGCATAATCCTTGGTAAACCCATAGCCGCCGTGTATCTGCAAGGCTTTTCCGGTAATGCGGTTGACCATTTCAGAGGCAAACAGTTTGGCCATCGAGGCCTGCGCGGTGAATTTTTGGCCGGCGTCTTTGAGCACGGCCGCCGAGAGCATCAATTGGCGGGCAGCCTCGATTTCGGTGGCCATGTCGGCGATCATCCAGCGGATTCCCTGAAACTGGGCGACGGGCTGGCCAAATTGCTCCCGGCTCTTGGCGTATCGGACGGCGGCATCCAGGGCCGCCTGGGCCACCCCCACGCTCTGGGCAGCAATGCCGATGCGCCCGCCATCCAAAGCGGTCATGGCCACCTTGAACCCGTCGCCTTCCTCTCCGAGGCGATCTTCTACCGGAACCCGGCAATTTTCAAAGATCAGATCCGTGGTGTCCGAGGCCCGCAGGCCCATCTTGTCCTCCACGTTTCCCACCACCAACCCCGGGTTGCCCTTGTTCACGAGAAAGGCGCTGATGCCATGATGGCCCAGGGTTTCGTCGGTGACTGCGGTCACGATGATCAGCCCACCGTTTTTCCCAGATGTGATAAAGCGCTTGGTGCCGTTTAGCACGTAGGTGTCGCCGTCTCTTACCGCGGTGGTCTGCTGGCTGGCCGGGTCCGAGCCGGCCTGAGGCTCGGTGAGGG
>JBJKSK010000290.1:0-2822 GCA_046704125.1 Desulfobacterales bacterium
CTTCGCCGCGAGGTGCTCGGCCTGGCGCCGGAACAGGCGCTGGAAAAAATCCTCAACGCACCGCAGCCCGCCGCCCTGGTTCACTCCTTCCCGGAGGCGGATCTGCACTTTCTCATTCACGATATCGGTCCAAGCGATGCCCTTCCGATACTCTCCCTGGCTTCGGATCGCCAGTGGCAATACATCCTGGATGTGGAAACCTGGCAGCGGGATCTCATTGACACCCGATCCTTGTCCCGGTGGTTCTACTACCTGATTACCGCCGACCCCAAGCGGTTTGTCTCCCGGTTTTTGGACAACCAGCTCGAACTGGTCGAATTTTTCCTTTACCAAAATATCGATGTGGCCGCTAGCGAACACGACGAGGACACCTCGATATTCCGGGAAGAGTTTGAAACCCAAGATGATACCTACTGGGTGCGGGTCCGCAGCGAGATCATGGATCAAGAGACAGACGGCTCCGTGCGGGAACAGCATCACGAGTTCATTGAAGCCTTCATCAAGCGGTTATCCAGCTTTGACCATCTGAAATACCAGCAGATTCTGATGGAAAGCCGCATGGTGCTGCCCGCTGAATTCCAGGAGGAGGCCTATCGGTGGCGAAACATCCGGTTGGCCGAAAAGGGCTTTCTTCCTTTTGACGAGGCCATGGGCATTTATCAGCCCCTGAAGATGGAATCTTTTGCCAAAACCCGCCAAAAGATCCTGGTAACGGATGACTCGGGGCTTCCCGTGCCGCTGATGCCCATGACGGTTTTAAAATCCGGAAGCCTGTTTGCAGACGCGCTCCGGCATGTCGATTCGCCATCCCGGCTTGAACAGCTCGAGACGGAATTTGCCGGCCTTGGAAATCAGGTGGCCGCCGCCGATCAGAAAGTCATTCGAACCCGGGAAGCCCTGTCGGCCATTGTCGCCAAGGCCGCCGGTTACCTCAGTCTGGGACTCAACCGGCTTCGCCGGGAAGGGACCGAAGACCCGGTTCAAGAGGCGGCGCGGTTGATTGAAACCTATCCTCTGGCCGACATTTTCCGGGTCGGTTACGGCATCGTCCTTCAACTCAAGTGGGAGGCGCAGCGGTGGAAAAAACAAGCTTGGTCATTGGCCGGAGGCCGTTCATTGCGCTTCTGGGGAGAATTTCGCACGGGGCTGCTGGGCGGGCTGTTTCTTAAACGGCCCCTGTTTTTCGACAACTACCGAACCGGAGTGCTTTACCGGGAATTTGCCACCCTGGAGGACATTGAGTCCACTGAAAAGAACCTGCGGGAGATTATCGCCATCGACGACCTGCTCTCCCGGATGGCTGTCGAGCTCCCGGTTTCATCGAAACTCACCCTGTCGTGGGAAAACCTGCTGTTGACCCTTTGGAGCCGGCATTGCCTGGGGATCGAAGAGACTGTGGCTGCGATCCCGCTGAAATCCTTTCAACCATTTTTTGACGATCTGTGGACCGCAACACCCCGGCGTATCTGCACCGAGAAAAAAGAAGCCTTTCAGGGTTGGCTCTCCCAGCGAAGCGGCCTGGACGCGTATCTGATCAGCCAATCCCTGGGGGAGGTCCTGGAAGCCCTTTTTTCAGAGATCGAAACGGAATACAGCGCCGTGACCCGGCTGGATCCCCGGTTTATTCCAATGTTTCTATTAAGAAAATGAGAAGGGGCATCACTGGCGGGGGAAATTGACTGAGGCAAAACGGGACGGATCGGTGTGGGGCAGGAATTTGGCCGCGGAAAACCGGTTCATGAACTCATGATTGACGTTGAGTTCCATGTAGGTGATTCGATCGCAAATGGCGTCGATTTCCTCGATGGCCCCAGCTGTGGTCAGCGCCAGGGCGGCTCCCTCAAGCGAGCTGTTTCCCTGGCTGCGGTAAGCGGAAAGCGGCAAATCGGGAAGCATCCCGATGGCGATGGCAGAAGCCGGGTCGATAAAGGACCCGAAGGTGCCGGCCACATTGAAGGTGCTCAGCTGTTCCATGGATACGCCGACCGCCTCGGTGATGGTCTCCAGAATGGTGAACATGGCCGCCTTGGATCGAATCAGACTGTCGAGATCCACCTGGCTAAGGGTCAAATCCACACCGGTGGCCGACTCCCGGGCGGGAACCACCACCAGATGGGTCACCTCGTCGATGGTCACCAGCCGGTTTCCGCAGGCAGACGGCACCCAGCGGCCCCGGATGTCGATCATCCCGGCCAGAAACAGCTGGGCGGCCAAATCGATGAGCCCGGATCCGCAGATGCCCTTGGGCTTGGCCTCCTGGATGGTGTGGACGGAAAAAGAACGGGTCCCCGGGTCGATGCGCACCCGGTCGATGACCCCGGGGCCGGCCATCATTCCCATCCGGGTCACCCCGCTCTCCAAGGCCGGCCCGGCGGCGCCGGCACAGGCCATCAGCCAGCTGTCGTTTCCCAGCACCACTTCGGCATTGGTACCCACATCCACGAGCATCGAGATCTCCGGATGCCGGTGAATCCCCGAATAGAGAATCCCGGCGATGAGATCGCCTCCGAAATAGCTGGCCACGTTGGGAAAGACCAGCACCTGGGTGTTTTCATTGGCGCTAATTCCCAGTAAACGGGCTGGCACCGGATCGGGCCGGTTGACCGCCGGAATGTAGGGCTCGCGGATGATCCAGCGCGGATCGATACCCAGAAAAAGATGCGCCATGGCGGTATTTCCCGCCACGGAAAGAGCCATCAGACGCCGGGAATCGGTGCCGGTATCTTGGCATAGCGCCGATATTCGGGTATTGAGCTCCGATATGATCATTTGATGAAGAGACGTTAGCCCACCGGCGTCGGCAAAATGAATCCGGGTCAGGT